>NZ_NUEU01000028.1:0-109372 GCF_002556365.1 Bacillus sp. AFS002410 | reverse complement strand
ACTTTTTAGACTAACTTAAAGATATACGAACAAAATTTGAACAATGTTCATAAACCTGTGAACTTTCTTCGTAAAGTAGTGTTTTTGTGCATAAATTGCTTAAATTTGTTCATAAAACACCAATCTTTTTATTGGAGTATGAGTACAAAAAACAAAGAAAACTCGCAAGGAAGAGAATACCTTGTAAGTTTTCTTATTGAATTAACTAAATACCTCTGTTTTTTGGCGATTTAAAATAGTCGCGTCTGGGCAATGCTTTTTTATTTCACGTAGAAAAATTTCTTCATCTTTTGGTAGTGAAAGCAATGCAAATTCGTATCTTTTGTATTCGATTTTTAATCGTTTAAAAGTCCAGGCTGGTGATGAAACGGGATTATTTGAAAAACAAACGGTCTTAATTTCGCTATATGGGATGTTAATTTTAATAAAACCAAATTTTGATTTGAATTCGGTTTCTGTTAATTCGTGGTACGTGTGAAATAATGCCCAAGCTAGAACAATCAATATTGGCAATAAAAAGACAAAGACAACTAGACTTATAATGATTCCAGCGCTATCGCCTTCAAGTATGCTAATAATTGGAACTGAAATAATAATTGGGATTAAGCTCAGAATTAAAACGACTAGTAGTGGATTTTTCTTCACTTTAAATTTCATGACAATATCTTTTCCTATCCTAAGATTTGATTTAGATGATGCTTCATATGATCAATATAATCTGTAAATAACCAACTTAGAGTTACTGTTTCGTCATTTTGAGTTTTATATTGTAGTTTCCATTGATCTTCTGAAATAGTTGAGAGTACATTGATGAATCGGTTATTTAGCGCAGTCCATAAAGTAAGAATTTCTTCAATTGTATAGCCGTTTTGATAATCATTTAGTTCTACCCATGAATTTTGTTTATAAAGTTCCAGAATTAATTCATCGTTTGAGGATAATCTGTCTATAAATCTTTTATGGTTCATAGTCGCTGAGTCACAAAGATGACCAAGGATTTCTTTTTTAGACCATTTTGTAGGGCTCGATCTAAAATTTGTATTCGATAAAGATATGATGATTTTTGGGACGGTTTGGATTAGACTACTAAATTCGTTTAATAAATTATTCATCTAAAAACTCCTCCTTCGTTTCTACTATGTTATGAATATGAACAAACATTTTTCTTTATGTGTCTTTAGACAAGCCTTTGGTGAATAGGTTATTAGTAGGACAATCTTGGAGGTGGCTTGATGTTAGTCTTTTTACTTTATGTTGGATTGTTAGTTGGTGTATTAGCAGTTTATAAAGATGCCATTAAGCGGGATGTTAATAATCTTGGTTTTCAAATGATCGGTTATTATGTACTAGCTTCTCTGCCTTTTCGATTATTTTGGTTGCCAGTACCTTTTGGTTTTTTAATTTGTTTATTTCTATTATCTAAACCAATGCTTCGATATAAAAAACAAAAACAAGTTGCTAGTCTTTTAGGTTTCATTGTATTTATAGTAGATGCTTTATTCTAAATGAATTTTTCATTTAGAATAAAGCTTTTTTTATTTATTTCTTTGCAATTTTTAATGCTTTTTCTGTATTAGCAAAGTGTAATTTTGTTAGACTTCTTAAAGCTTCAAAACCTTTTAATTTAATTAGTTTTGCAGCAGCTTGGTCTACTTTTGCACCGGCTCCTTTTGGTAAGGTCATGCCAGCCTTTTCGCTTAATTTGTCCATTTGTTGAAGAAATGAATAGCGAGCTAGAATTGAAGAAACTGCAACCGAAAGATGTAGACCTTCAGCTTTTGTAGCAAATTGTACTTTATCTCGAATCACTTCTTTTGTGCCTTTTAAATATCCGTAATACAGATTTGGAGGAGTGAATTGGTCTATTAAAATTGCGTCATACGTTTTTCCTTCTAATTTTGAAATGGTATTTCGAATTGCTTGATTGTGTAGTAAGGCCTTTAATTTGTTCATATTATAGCCTTTTTCTTGCATATCGTTATATTTTTCATTGTGTAGTACTAAAAGACTGTAAGTTACGACATGCATAATCTTTTTTGCGATGCTACATATGGCATCATCAGTTAATTCTTTGGAATCTTTAACCCCTAATTCTTTTAGTAATTCGAATTGACTCGGATCTACAAAGGAAGCAACTACTGCCATTGGTCCAAAATAATCTCCAGTACCAACTTCATCACTCCCAATAACTGCAAGACTTGAAAAGTTTTTTGGTAAAGTTGAATTCGAATTTGTAGGATTTACCTTTTTAGGAGTTTGGCTAGCCGATTTCCCTTGCCATTTACTTACTTCAGCATCACAATTTGAGCCTTGGAACATTACTTTGCCAGATTTATAAGCAGTGATTGTACAACCAGTTGGTTTGGCCATGAAAATTCCACCTTGTGGCACTTTTGGTTGAAGACTATTTTGGTAATATGATTTCATTTTTAAGAGTGTATCTTCGGAAACTGTTAATACAGTGTTTGACATAAATTTCTCCTTTGTTACAGATAATTTCCAATACTTTTGATTGTATTGAATTTCATGTTATAGTTAAGGTTAGAATGTTTATAGCTGATTGGAGGTATGAAGTTGTCCAATTCTTCATCAAAACAAAAACTAAATGTGACTATCTATGGGCAACATTATGCAATTACTGGTAACGAGTCCACAGATCATATTCGTCATGTTGCCTCAATTGTAGATGATAAAATGAAAGAAATAAATCAAAAAAATCCATTTTTGGATACAAATAAATTAGCCGTTTTGACAGCAATCAATATTGTGAGTGATTATGTAAAATTAAAAGAAAGAGCTGAAATGCTCGAAAAATTAGTAGAAAAACAATTGAAAAGTGAGCAGAATGACAATGATTGATTTAATAATACTTATTATTTTTGTTTTAGGAATTTTGACAGGTTGGAGAAGAGGATTTGTTAGCAGCCTTGTTCGATTACTAGGTTTTTTACTATCCTTATATTTAGCTTATCATTATTATGAGCAGACCGCTACTTCACTTAAAAAATTATTTCCAATGCACATAAATGGAAGTCAGGTCGTAAATGTACAAGGATTTGCTTATGAAATTATTGCTTTTGCCCTGCTATTTATTGGGACAAGACTAGTAATCACATTTATTGGTTCATTAATAAATGGAATATTCCAGTTACCTGTTTTAAAGCAAATGAATGCTTTTTTAGGTGGTATTTTAGGCTTTATCGAAGTTTATTTATTTTCGATTTTAGCTTTATTTATTGCATTAATTGTTCCAATCAATACAGTTCATGATTTATTACACAAGTCTAATATCGCTTATTTTATGGTGCAACATACACCGTTTATATCAAATCAATTGATGGAACTTTGGAATGGAATTTCAAGTTCCGAAATACTTTAATGAGTTCAAATTAGTAAATTAAGTAGGTGACTTAAGATGCATAAAAAGCAATTAATTAAACTATTAGAACAAATTGCAACATATTTGGAGCTTAAAGGTGAGAATGCCTTTAAAATATCGGCATTTCGTAAAGCAGCTAATGCACTTGAAGCTGATGAAAGAAGTCTTGAACAAATCGATGACTTTACAGCAATTAAAGGGATTGGAAAAGGGACTTCTGCGGTAATTTTAGAGTATATTGAAACTGGCAAAAGTACGGTTTTAGAAGAACTGCAAGAATCTTTACCAAAAACTTTACTTCCTTTACTTAGATTACCTGGATTAGGTGGTAAGAAAGTAGCTAAGCTCTATCAAGCATTACAAATTGAGAGCATGGAGCAGTTAAAAGAAGCTTGTTTAAATGGTAAATTACAAGGATTAGCTGGGTTCGGTAAAAAAACAGAGAAAAATATTTTAGAGTCAATTGAGGAATTTGGTAAGCAGCCAGAGCGTTTGCCGTTGGCTGATGTCTTACCAATTGCTGATAAAATTGAAGCTTATTTAGCAGGAATGAAAGATGTTGACAAATATTCTAGAGCAGGAAGCTTACGAAGAGTCCGTGAAACTGTTAAGGATTTGGATTTTATTATTGCTTCTAATAAGCCGGAAAGTATTAAACAACAATTACTTTCTATTCCGGAAATCGTACGAGTAATTGCACAAGGGGATACAAAGGTTTCTCTAGTTTTAAAAGGTGCTGAATATGAAATTTCAGTTGACTTCCGTATTATTTGGCCGAAGGAGTTTGCGACTACTTTACATCACTTTACTGGATCGAAGGATCATAATGTAGCAATGCGCCAATTAGCAAAAGAGCGTGATGAAAAAATTAGTGAGTATGGTGTTGAGAATGTTAATACTGGTGAAGTTTTAACGTTTGATAATGAAGAGGACTTTTATGCTCACTTTAATTTGCCTTGTTTTCCACCTGAGATTCGAGAGGATGGGAAAGAAGTTTCAACGTTTACGAATGAATATCCATTAATTCGTTTAGAAGATATTAAGTCTGATTTACATATGCATTCTACATGGAGTGACGGTGGCTATTCAATTGAAGAAATGGCAGATGTTTGTCGTGCAAAGGGCTATAAATATATTGTTATTACAGACCACTCTCAATATTTAAAAGTCGCTAATGGTTTAACTCCTGAACGCTTATGGAAACAAAAGGAAGAAATTCAGCGTGTTAATGCAAAATACACTGATTTTACAATTCTACATGGAGTAGAAATGGATATTTTGCCTGATGGTTCATTAGATTATGAGGATGATGTTTTACGTTCACTAGATTTTGTTATTGCATCAATTCATTCGAGCTTTAGTCAAGATGAAGATACAATTATGATGCGTCTAAAAAATGCAATGAGAAATCCATATGTTAACATGATTGGACATCCGACAGGGCGAAAAATTGGAAGACGAGCTGGATACAAAGTAAATGCCGAGGAATTAATTTCTGTAGCAAAAGAAACTGGTACAATTTTAGAATTAAATGCGAATCCTAATCGACTAGATTTAAATAAAGAAATGTTAATGATGGCCAGTGAAGCTGGTGTGTTGCTTTCAATTAATACTGACGCACATAACATTGATATGCTAGAGCATATGACTGTAGGGGTAAGTGCGGCCAAGAAGGCTTGGTTAAAAAGAGAAAATATTGTAAATACATTTGAATTACACGAACTTTTAAGCTTAATTGAAAGGAAACGTAATTGAGTGTAAGGAGGTACGGGGTATGAATCGTACATTAAGAGTTTTAGAGTACGAAAAAATAAAGGAACAATTACTTAAACATGCTTCATCATCACTTGGTAAAGAACGAATTAAAAACCTTTTACCAAGTACGGATTATGATGAAGTTGTCGAACTACATGAATCAACTGACGAAGCAGTAAAAGTGATCCGTCTACGCGGAAATGTTCCACTTGGTGGATTAACTGATATAAGAATGCAAGTTAAAAGAGCGGATATTGGCGGAATGCTTTCACCTTCTGAGCTAATAGCGATTTCAGGTGTTACATATGCTGGACGCCAAATGATTCGTTTTATTGAAGGATTAATAGAAAGTGAAGTAGAGATTCCATATTTAGAATCATTAAGTGAGCAAATCATTCCTTTATTAGAACTAGATAAAAATATTAAAACTGCTATTGGTGATAATGGTGAAGTTTTAGATGACGCTAGTGTGGCACTTCGGATGATTCGTGGACAAGTACGTACTGCTGAAGCGCGTATTCGTGAAAAATTAGAAAGTCTAACTAGAGGCTCGAATGCTCAGAAAATGTTATCTGATTCAATCGTAACAATCCGTAACGATCGATTCGTTATTCCGGTAAAACAAGAATATAGACATGTATATGGCGGAATTGTTCACGATCAGTCTTCTTCTGGTCAAACATTATTTATTGAACCTCAAGCTATCGTTACGTTAAACAATAGTTTACAAGAGGCTAAAGTTAAAGAAGAGCAAGAAATTGAGAAAATTTTAATGGCATTAACAGGTCAAGTGGCTGAAGCTTCAGAAGACTTATTGCAAAATGTTAAGATTTTAGCTGAAATGGATTTCTTATTTGCAAAAGCAAACTACTCTCATGCTATTAAAGCGAGTAAACCAATTTTAAATAACGAGCGATATTTTAAATTGAAAAAAGCACGCCATCCGCTAATTCCAAGAGATGTCGTTGTAGCTAATGATATTGAATTAGGTAAAGAGTACACAACGATTGTTATTACTGGTCCTAATACTGGTGGTAAGACAGTTACTTTAAAAACAATTGGTATTTGTGTTTTAATGGCACAATCGGGTCTACAAATTCCTGCATTAGATGGCTCAGAAATCTGTGTGTTTGAACAAGTGTTTGCCGATATTGGTGATGAGCAGTCAATTGAACAAAGCTTAAGTACATTTTCTTCGCATATGGTTAATATTGTCGATATTTTAAAACATGTAAATCATAATAGTCTAGTATTATTTGATGAATTAGGAGCTGGAACTGATCCTGGTGAAGGAGCAGCATTAGCAATCTCAATTTTGGATGAAGTTAGCGATTATGGGGCAAGAGTTGTAGCAACTACACATTATCCTGAATTAAAAGCATATAGCTACAATCGAGAGCAAGTTATGAATGCAAGTGTTGAGTTTGATGTTGAGACATTAAGTCCGACTTATCGATTATTAATTGGTGTGCCTGGTAGAAGTAATGCGTTTGAGATTTCTAGAAGACTAGGACTTTCAAATCGTGTTATCGAAAAAGCAAGAAATCATGTAAGCGAAGAAAGTAATGAAGTTGAAAATATGATCGCATCTTTAGAAACGAGTCGAAAAGGTGCAGAGACAGAATGGAAAGAAGCAGAAGACTTCCGTAAAGAATCTGAACGTATTTTCAAAGATTTACAAAAGCAAATGATGGAATTCTATGATCACCGTGATGAATTATATCGTGGAGCTCAAGAAGAAGCGAAAAAGCGTGTTAAAGTAGCACAGCAAGAAGCTGAGGATATTATTAAAGAGTTGAGACAACTTAAAAATAGCCAACTGTCTTCAATTAAAGATCATGAATTAATTGAGGCGAGGACTCGTTTAGAAGGGGCAATTCCTTATGCACCTAAGAAGACCATTCCTCAAGCGGCTCCAAAGAAACAAAAGAAGCTTCGTGAAGGTGACGAAGTAAAAGTAATTAGCTTTAACCAAAAAGGGACATTACTTGATAAAATTGGTGAAAGTGAATGGCAAGTTCAACTCGGTATTATTAAGATGAAGGTAAAAGAAAGTGATATCGAATATATTAGTTCACCTAAAGAAGTAAAAGAACGAACGGTTACTTCAGTAAAAGGTAAGGATTTTCATGTCAATCTTGAGCTTGATCTTAGAGGGGAAAGATATGAAGATGCGTTAATTCGCGTTGAAAAATATATTGACGATGCTTTGTTGGCTGGTTATCCACGAATTAATATCATTCATGGAAAAGGCACAGGTGCTCTAAGACAAGGCGTACAAGAATACTTAAAAAAACACAGAGCTGTTAAATCTTATCGATATGGTGCAGCCTCAGAAGGCGGAATCGGTGTTACAGTAGTGGATTTAAAATAAGGTAGTAGGGGTTCAATGATGGAAAAGTTGGCAAAAATATTATTTGCAGTTTGTGCAATATTTTTAGTTTGGGGAATTTTATACGTGACGGTTATTAAATAAAATAATGGAGGCTAGCATCATTATCGTAATTCTGTTATTTATGTAGGTAAAACCACATAATAATGAATTGAGAAAATAATTGAGTTAGTCTCTTTTTTAATTAGAAAGGTGAATTGGTTTGAAGAAAATCATCTTAGCGGTAGTCATCTTTGTTATTGTCTTTGTTGGATTTAATGGTTTTCCTCATAAACACAAAAAGAAGGTAATTGTAAATAAAAATATTATTGTGCAAAGAGATGTTCGCTATACAAATCCTGCTCAAGTGCCACAAACTTTTGATTTATACCGCTCTAAAAACGCTCATGGTCCAGCACCGACGTTAATATTTGTACATGGAGGTTCTTGGAGATATGGTAGTAAAGAGTTAAACAAAAGATGGCAAACGATTTTTAATGAAATTGTGAATGACGGATATACGGCAATTAGTATAAACTATACACTTTATTCTAAAGAAAATTATTCGTATAATTTTCCTGTTAATGATGTGAAAACAGCGATCAATTTTATTTACGATAATTCTACTGAATTAGGAATTAATCGAAATCAAATTGGTTTAGCAGGTGCTTCTGCTGGTGGTCATTTAGCCTTATTAACTGGTCTTCAACCTGATATACAAAGTAAAATTAAATACATGATCGCTTGGTATCCTATTTCGGACTTAACGACTATGAATCAATCTCCTACTTCAAGAAGCTCGGAAATTGTAGATAAATATATGAATAGTACCGTCGATCAAATGACTGCTGAATATAATCGGATGAGTCCTATACAATATGTAGCAAAGACAAAAGTTCCAATCTTTATCGTACATGGTACAGGGGATAAGCTTGTTCCATTTAGTCAATCTAAACGATTTGCTAAGAAAAATCCGAAAATGGTTACGTTGATTCCTCTCAAGAATGGAAATCATGGATTTACAAATCTATCGATACAAAAGTCTACGAATGATACGATTAACTATTTAAAGGCGAGACTAAAAAAGTAAGGAGATTCAATGAGTCATATTAATAAAATTCAATTTCTAACAAAAGAGCATTGGAGTCTATTGTTACTTGCTGATCCATCGAAAGAAATGGTAGATAAGTATATTCAAAAGAGTCATATTTATGAAATAGTAGATCGTAATTTGCTCGTTGGTATAATCGTATTAATGGAAATTTCCAACGAAGAGATTGAAATTAAAAATATTGCAATTGATCCAGCCTTTCAAGGTAATGGCTATGGTAAAAGTTTAATTCACTTTGGTATCCGTGAATCTAAAAAACTTGGCTATTCTAAAATTTCGATATGTACAGGTAATTCAAGTACACATCAATTAGCGTTATATAAAAATTGTGGCTTTCGAATAAGTACTATTTCCCGTGATTTCTTTATTCAAAATTATGAAGAAGAAATTTGGGAAAATGGAATTCAGTGTAAAGATTTAATAAAGCTTGAACAAATAATAGGTTAAAAAAGTAGGGTGTCCCAAAAGGGCATCCTACTTTTTATATTTATAGGAAGTATTTAAAGAAGAGTAGTTGAAATAACAGCCGAAGTGCAAATAAGATGGTTGAACATGCAAATAAAACTGTGAAATGTGCAAATAAGAAATCCGAAACTGCAAATAAAGTACGAACTGCAAATAAAAATAGAGAATCTACAAATAAAAACAGTAAAACTGCAATTAAATTTAACAAAACTGCAAATAAAATTAGTGAAACTGCAATTAAATTCCCTAGAATGCCAAATTAGATAGGGAATTACCTATACCGGTTAGGGTATTTCTCCTATATAATTGTTCAAAAGTAGATACACAGGAATGGAAAATTAATAAATATGCTCTAATTCCATTTAAAAAGCCTAAAAAAGTGAAGAAATCTACTAAATATCTATAAATGGAGAGCATAATATCAACTCTAATTGAAAAAAGGTCACCAGGATACCCCCATTTTGCTTTTCTTAAATATAAAAAAGGGGCCGCCTATTCGTCTGTAACGCAGACTAATAGTACGGCCTCATTTTTTAATCATTAAACGGTTTAACATACATAACGTATGTATTTCGGTCTTGATCGACTTCGTTTGATGTCTGCTCATAAATTTGTTGATTGATTGTAATATAGGTTGATTGAAGCCAAGATAGTAAGTCTAACTCATCCCCGCTTTCATAGAAATGAATTTCCTCAAAAGAATCAACATCTCTAATTTCAATTCCTAATGGTCTATTTAAATGATAATAAGGAGTATTTTCTAATTCAGATTCAACCACTTCAATTACATAACGATCTTCTTCTATATAAGAGCCTCTGTTCTCATAAACGAAACCATTTAAAATAAAATAGTCGCAATATCTTCTAGTAAAGATTTGGACCTTTGATAAAAATGGAAAATGGTAAATTGGACGCGTAGATTCGCCGTCCAGCAGTCGGTATTCAAGAACAAAAATGTTACTAGTATTAAACATTGTTCGGACTCCTTTATTAATTGTATATCTATTAGTATATAACAAAGACCCGGTTAGAAATGTATGTATTTATTTCATTAAGAATAGAATAAGACACTTTACTTATGAATATATTTAACTTGTTTCTCATTTTTCATCGTAAACTAGTTTTTATATACAGTTCGCCTGAGTGTAGTTTAGTATAGAATAGACTAATTTAATTCTGGAAAGGAGATCCAAATGTCAAAAACATCATTATTAATGAAAAAAGTTAGTATCGCTTTAACGAGTGGATTAGCAGTAGGTGCACTAGCTGGTTGTAGTTCTCAAAGTGCGGATCGACCAGAAAAACCTAAAAATGACGATTGTCGTGACTGGGATTTTGATGATGACGAAGGTGTTTGGGTTTGTGATGACAGCTCTAGTCATTACTACCATAGTTATTATCACGGAGGAATATTTTATCCAACAATAACAGCGTTACATGGAAGTAAATCATATAAGAGTTATAAATCTTCTAGTAGCTTTGCAGGGCATACTTCGTCTTCCTCGAAGAGCGGCTTTGGTAAGGGTTCGTCTGGAGGATTTGGTGGTTAATAATGGAAAATGTCAATTTACATGATTTTCAGCAAAAACGAAAAG
This sequence comes from Bacillus sp. AFS002410, assembly GCF_002556365.1. NCBI lineage: Bacteria > Bacillati > Bacillota > Bacilli > Caryophanales > Bacillaceae > Bacillus > Bacillus sp. AFS002410. The sequence continues at coordinate 98,696 of NZ_NUEU01000028.1, read as the reverse complement.
AAGTATATAAAAGATTACCAGACTTTTGGGCAGATTTACAAGATTCATATTATGCTTTATTAGATTATTATCCATTTACAAAAAGTGAAGTAGATGAAATCCATTCAATTACTGAGCAAATTGGAAAAATTTATGATAAGACGGCTCGTTTAATGAGACAGCTTCCAGATGATATTTTTTATATGTTAGGTTATTCAAAGGAAATTCTTCCGTTTTTACGTCATAAAACGATTGAAAGTGAAGGAATCATTAGAAGAATTGATCTTGCCTTCACAAAGGATGGTTGGAAACATTATGAATGTAATAGTGACACGCCAACTTTTATTATGGAAACACATCATGTTAATGGCTATATTACAGATTACTTCAATGTGAAAAATCCTAATGCTGAAAGTGAAATGAAATTATCTAACGTCATAAATCATGTCATAAATAAAAGTATTAAAGGTTTAGATGAACCGATGATTGTTTTTACAGCTCACGGAGACCATGAGGAAGACTGGAAGACAGTTAAGTATATTCAATCTCTATACAAAGGTAAGAGTCAATTGATTTCACTAGTAGACTTACAAATTATTGAAAATGATGGACTATATACACCTCAAGGGGAAAGAATACATATTCTTTACCGACAAACTTATCCAATTGAATATCTAGAGCTTGATCAATCTTCAGATGGGACAAAAATTGGATTGGCATTATTACAGCTTGTAATAGATGGGAAATTAATTATGTTCAATCCTATCTCTTCGTTTTTATTACAGTCTAAAGCTGTTCAAGCATTGATTTGGAACTTACATATAGAACAATCAGATGTTTTTACAGTTGAAGAACATGAAGTCATTAGCAATTATTTTCTACCAACTTTTTTAGAGCCAGATTATTTTATCGAACATAAACTTCCATATGTTGAGAAACCTGCATTTGGACGTGAAGGAGATTCGATTAAGATTTATGATGGTGAACATAGTCAGCAAAGTAATCAGAATAACTACTCTAATCAGGTGATGGTCTACCAACAATACTCGCCTTTACCTAAGCGTAAGGTTATGACTCCTGAAGGGGTGTTAAATTTACATGTATTAGTAGGTAGTTTTTTAATTAAGGAAGAATACGGTGCAATCGGCGTGCGTGCTGGAAATATCATTACTGGAAACGAAAGTTGCTTTTTACCAGTAGGGATTGTTGAAGAAGAAATTTAAATAAAGGGGATGAGATGTTAAATGGATAGTATTGTTAGTACATTGCAATATTTAGGATCAGGACTTATTCTTTTATTTATTGGATTTTTAGCGTTTACTTTTACAACTAAGATGAGTGAGCAAAAATTAATATTAGTTGATGGCAATATAGCCGTTGCATTAAAATTAGCAGGTAAATTAGTTGGATTAGCAATCGTTATTATGTCTGCAGCAAAATACTCAGTTAACTATGGGGACTTTATTATTTGGAGCCTAGTTGGCATTATAGCTCAAATGGTTACATATTGGATTGCCGAATTTGTAGTATTTCCGAAAATATCATTTGCTAAAAAGGTTGAAGAAGGTAATGTTGCCGTTGCAGCATTATTATTTACATTAAGCGTAACAGTAGGTTTATTGATTTCGGGTAGTATTTCATATTGATGACATGAATGAGAATGCTAGTTTGGCATTCTCTTTTTTAATTATTTGGCTAGATACGCAAAAAATTAAATTTAACTTTTATTGAAATTCTTTTAACTGTATGCTTATCTTATAAGCAATTAAAAAAATTACAATAAGTTTAAGTGTACTTTACTTTCACTTTAGAAGGAGGAAAAGCGTTGACTTTAGAAATTAAACAGCTTTCTAAAAAATTTGGAGATGCTATTGCAGTTAATCAATTGTCATTAACTTTGCCTAAAGGAAGAGTACTAGGATTATTAGGTAGGAATGGAGCGGGGAAAACGACCACTATTAAAATGTTGATAGGGCTACTTACCCCTACTAATGGAGAAATAAATTGGGAAGGTGCTCCTTTTAAAACGACTAAAGTTAAGGTCGGTTACTTACCAGAGGAAAGAGGTTTATTTACAAAAAGTAAGGTTGTTGATCAACTAAAGTACTTTGGAAAACTAGAAGGAATGTCTAACAAGGAAGTCGATAAAGAAATAACATACTGGTTAGATCGTTTGGAAATACCGCACTATCGAAATAAAAAGGCTGGAGAGCTTTCCAAAGGTAACCAACAAAAAATTCAACTAATTGTAACTTTATTACATAATCCTGAGTTCATTATTTTAGATGAGCCTTTTAGTGGACTAGATCCAGTTAATGCGGATTTAATGGCATCAATTATTACCGAAGAAATTGAAAAAGGGAAAACGGTAATATTATCGAGCCACCGCATGGATCAAGTGGAAGCATTTTGTGAACATGTTTGTATTTTAAAGAACGGAAATGTAGTCGCAGAAGGTAGTTTAAGTAGATTAAAAGAGGAATATGGTTATAGAAATTTAATTTTAGAAGATATAGAGCCTATTAAACAATTATTAGCTTCTAAAAATGTAAGTTATGAACAAAAGCATTCGGGAATTTACGTAAAAGTGAAAAGTGATGAGGAAGCATTTACGATTTTAGATCATATAAAGTCGGAAATGGGTTCAATAAGGAAATTTCAATTATTAGAGCCGACACTAAATGATATCTTTATAGAGAGGGCGAGATAAATGAGAAAATTTAGCACGGTCTTTTTATTTCATTTACGTGAAGGCTTAATGGCAAAAGCAACGATGATTATGAGTGTAGTTTTATTTATTTTTGTCGTTGGGGTATTTGGAGTACAGAAATATATCGCGGGTACAGAAAAGACTAATAAGGATAAAGATAAAATTGTATTAATTAATCAGACGGTAAATTATCCTTTAGATCCTGCTAGTTTAAACAAAACACTTAAATCGGCTAAAATAGAGCAGGGAAATCCGGGTAATGAAATAGATGTAAAAAAACAAGTTGAGGATGGCTCAAAAGATGGATTAATTATCATCACTGAAAAGAACAATGTCCCGGCAATTCAATATACTTATAAAAAGTTCTCAAATAGTGATGTACTTTCAGTATTAAATATGACATTGCAACAAAATTACTTAACGAAAACTGCGCAAGACTTAAAATTATCACCCGACTCTGTAGCAAAGTTATTGCAAAAAGTGGAAGTTAAAGAAGAAGTTCTAAAAAACCCTATGGCTACATTCGGAATTGCTTACTTTTTTGGCTTCTTACTATATATGTTTTTATTAATTTATGGAAACTCAATCGCTACTGGTATCGTTGCTGAAAAGTCTTCTAGAGTAATGGAAGTATTATTACCTAAAGTAAGTCCTGTCGTTACTCTATATGGAAGAGTCGTTGCAGTATTTTTTGTAGCCTGCGCACAATTAATTGTACTAGGATTAGGATTTCTATTTGCCAATTTATTAGGCTGGGTGAATACTAATGCGATATCTTTTTTTGGAATGAAAATAGATTTAGAGGCATTAGATAGTTCAACCATCATAGCTTTTGTAGTTTATTTCTTACTAGGTTATTTATTGTACGGATTACTTTACGCTGCAATTGGATCAGTCGTTTCTAGAACAGAAGAGCTTCAAATGGTTCTGATGCCACTTACAATATTAGTTGTAGCTGCATTCTTTATTAGTATTAATGCATTAATAAATCCAAACGGTACATTTATCCAAATTAGCTCTTACATTCCATTCTTTGCACCACTTGTAGCATTTTCTAGATTTGTAAGCGGAGAAATGAATTTTATAGAAATAAGTGCTAGTGTATTAATTTTACTCGTTTCAATTTTGATTTTAACTCGTGTTGCTAGCCGAATTTATGTTAATGGGGTCATGTATTACAGTGAAAAAGTAAAATTGAAAGATGTTGCTCGATTATTGAAAAGACAATAAAAAAAGAGATCTCTCAAGTCGTATTGCTGACTTAGGAGATCTATTTTTATTTCATCTTCACACAGTAAATCTGAAGTAACTCTTTTTTTAAAAATTGATTTTATGCTTCGAAATGAAATAGAAGCTGATTACTCAACTTAGTTTTAACTTTAATTCTTTCAAAGAACTAGTCTTTGATTTTTGAATTCACATTCTGCTGTAAAACTTCCAACTCTCCAATTACAATCTCCGAAACACGTTTATATCCTTTTGTATTATTCGGATGCATACTATCAATTAAATAATATTCACCGTTCATTCGATTCCAGCCAACATTAGAGTATAGGTCAATACAAGGCAATGAGTAAAAAGATGCTACATCTTTTACAGCTCGAGCGTAATCAGATGTTAAAAAACCGGCTTTATTTTTATCTTCATATTTTCCCTCGTGATATCTAGGTACAGGCGTCATAAGAATAATTCTGCAGTCTGGTAGCCTTAATTGTATTTTTTCAACCATCGAACACAAAGCACCAGTAAATGTAGATTCGTCTAAGTTAAGGTGTTTATTTGTTGGCAATCCATTTCCTAAAGGAATGTTTCTACCAAAGTCATTTGTCCCACCCATTATTGTTAATAACTGAGTAGTAAGTGGAATCGTAGCATTGATTCTTTGACTGTTACACATACTAGACAAAATTTCTGTTGTTCCTTTTGGCTGTATATCAGGTGGGTGACCTTTATAATTTCCATTTTTATCGATCCAAGCAATCGACCCATTTTCAGCTATAGTTGTTCCGCCAATCCCTCTATTCAGATGGGTCAAACCTAACTTTTCCGCTACAGCTGGTTGCCATCCGTTAGACGAAGTTATACTATCCCCATAGCTAACCCATTCTATTGATTTGTATTTAGTTATCATTTTACCTTTTACATCAGGCATATTTGCGAACAATTTATTACAAATGCGTTTTACATTCCATGATAATCTATTCATAGATATCACCCTTTTTACACATTTACTTTTTAAACATGTAAAGCGTTTTTTTTGCTCATGTAATTTTGCCACAAGGACCTTACAGTATTAACAGTTTATATGTGACCATTACTATATATTACATTAATCGAATTCTATTTAAAGTTTAGAACTAAAAGAAAACGCCCCTCTATTGTTATTTAAAATAAACAATAGGGGACGATTAGATTATCTACTAGTTAGTTGACTGATCCTGTGGTATTTTCTCAATTAAATTAGTATAGGAGTCTTGTATTCTCTTAGTAATTTCTCCACGCTTACCTAAACCAATAGAATAAGACTTTTCATCGAGTAAAACTGAAGTAATAGGTAAAATGTCCGAAACAGATGCTGTTGTAAAAGCTTCATCAGCATTTAAAAGATCATCTATCGAAAATGGAATTTCTTTTACGTCTAAACTTTCATTTTTTGCAATTTCAAGTACTACCTTTCGGGTAATACCATTAAGAATTAAATGATTTGCAGGATGGGTATAAAGAGTTGAGTTTTTTACGATAAAGACATTTGTTGCTGAACCCTCAGTAATGATTCCATCTCTATGCAAAATAGCCTCTTTTGCTCCCTTAGCATAAGCTTCATTTTTTACTAAAACGCTGCCTAATAAATTTAAACTTTTAATATCACAGCGGAGCCACCTAATGTCATTAGTTACATAAGCAGTAATTCCTTTTTCCATTTGTTGTAATGGTCTTTGATCTTCTCTAACTGTATAGGCAATTAATTGAGGTTTTAAATTAGCTTCTTCTTGATAAATATGATTACGGTTCATTACACCTCTACTAATTTGAATATAAACATAGCCATTATCATAATCACAAGTGTTCATTAAATAAACTAAATCACTTTCAAGCTTTTTCAGATGCATTTTAAAGGGGATTAGTATTTTTTCACAGCTATCCTTTAAACGAATTAAATGGGCATCGAGTTCAAAATAAGACTTATTGAAAAAACGAATGACTTCGTAAACACCATCTCCAAATTGATAACCTCGATCTAATATATTTACATTTGCAGACTTTAAATCAACAATACGGTTGTTTAAAAGAACCTTTGTTTTCATCTATTCTTCACTCCCCGTTATCATAAAAGTCATTTTACTAATAAACATTTTTAATAATGAGTTTTTTTGTGATACATTCAATATATCATAAGTTTATTAAATATTTTGTAAAAAGGAGAGAGACAATGAAAATATTAATTTTAGGTGCTAGTGGACTAGTTGGTAAAGCTTTAATAAAAGAATTATCTCCTGATCATGATGTGTATGGAACATTTAATCAAACGGAATTAGAATTAACAGCTGATCATCAATTACAATGGGATATCAATGATTCAGAGAAAATTTTGAATTGGATTGATCGTATTTGCCCGGATGTAATCGTTTCTTGTTTACGAGGTGATTTTACTGTTCAATCCGAAGCTCATGCTAGAATTGTAGAAAAGATAAAATCAACACCGACTAGATTTTTATTTTGTTCTACAACAAATGTTTTTGATGGAGACGTAACAAAGCATCATGCTGAAACTGATCCTCCTGTTGCTGAGTCGGATTATGGGCAATTTAAAATAAAGTGTGAAGAGCTAATTAAGAACGAGCTTGGAGAGCGTGGAGTAATTTTAAGATTACCAATGGTTTGGGGAAAACAATCTCCGAGGTTAAAAGAAATAAAGAATAAAATAGAAAATGGGCAAGAGATTGAAGCCTACGACAATATATATTTAAATCATGCCATTGATACAGAGATAGCAAGCCAGGTCAAACAAATTATCGCAAATGATCTAAAGGGTATTTTTCATTTAGCGACTACTGATATTGACTCACAATATGCATTTATTTGGAAACTTGTAAAAGACTTATCGCCAGAGGGAAAAGTTAAATCGTTAACACTTGAGAATTATGATAAATATAATTTTGGGTTATTAATTAATCGCACTGATCTAGAATCAGGTTTTTACTATGATAATGGAATACTACTTGACCAACTAGTTAAATAATTTCATAAAAAATAAGAAAACAACTGGTGATTAAATATTCTTAATATTTTGATTGTATAGCTGAAATTTGTAACATATACTAATTTTAGTATGAACATACTTTTAAAATACTGGTGGTGAATGGTATGGAGGAACTAAGTGTAAAGCCTTGGGTGAGTCAGTATCCAGAGCAAATACCAACAGCATTAGATGATCACTTTGAAATACTACCAAACTATTTAAAGCAGACAGCTTCGAAATATCCAACTAAGAAAGCGCTTAATTTTCTTGGGAAATCGATGACTTTTAACGAAATTTATATTCAGTCTTTAAGATTTGCAAATTTTTTAAGGAATTTAGGAATTAAAAAAGGTGATCGGGTTGCAATCATGCTTCCAAATTGTCCACAAGCAGTGATTGCATATTATGGAATTCTATTTGCAGAAGCAATAATCGTCCAAACAAATCCGCTCTATACTGAACGTGAGCTTGAACATCAAATGAATGATAGTGGTGCAACGGCTATTATTTGTTTAGATTTATTAATTAATAGAGTGTGCGAAGTAAAGAAAACTACAAAGCTTCAACATATTTTTGTTACTGGGATTAAAGACTATTTACCGTTTATTAAAAGGATATTATATCCTTTTTCAAAACAACCAAAGGCTCCAGAGATACCAAAAGATCATTCAATCCATGAATTTAATTTTATTATGAACATATCTGCACCAATTGAACATGAGCCAACAAATAGTAATGTAGACGATATAGCAATACTGCAATATACGGGTGGAACTACCGGCTTTCCAAAAGGTGTAATGCTTACGCATAAAAACTTAGCATCTAATACATTAATGGCCGAAAAATGGTTATATAAAAGCAAGAAGGGCCAAGAGAAAATTCTAACTGTCTTGCCATTTTTCCACGTATATGGAATGACTACTTGTATGAATTTATCGATAATGTGTGCATATGAAATGATAATCGTTCCAAGATTTGATGCAACTCAAATGCTTGAAGCGATAAATAAGTATCGTCCTACATTGTTTCCAGGTGCACCAACCATGTATATTGCACTATTAAATCATCCAGAATTAAAGAAGAATGATATTTCATGTATTCACGCGTGCTTAAGCGGATCCGCAGCATTACCTGTAGAAGTTCAAGAGCAGTTTGAAAAGGTGACAGGTGGGAAATTAGTTGAGGGCTACGGGTTATCAGAGGCTTCTCCAGTGACACATAGTAATTTCCTTTGGGATAAACGAGTGACTGGGAGTATTGGCGTTCCATGGCCAAGTACAGATGCTAAAATCGTTTCCCTAGAAACAGGAGAAGAGCTACCTCCACGTGAAATTGGTGAATTAATTGTTTCAGGACCACAAGTTATGAAAGGCTATTGGAATCGTCCTGAAGAAACTGCTGCCACTTTAAAAGATGGATGGTTATATACAGGTGATTTAGGTTATATGGATGAGGAAGGCTTCTTTTATATTGTTGATCGTAAGAAAGATATGATTAACGCAGGAGGATTTAATGTTTATCCTAGAGATATAGAGGAAGTATTATATGAACATGAGGCTATTAAAGAAGCAGTTGTAGTTGGAATTCCAGATGACTATCGTGGAGAAACAGTTAAAGCGTATGTTGTATTAAAAGAAGGTAAATCGGTAACTGAGGATGAATTAGATGATTTTTGCCGAAAATATTTAGCAGCATACAAAGTTCCGAGAGTTTATGAATTTAGAACAGATTTACCGAAGACGATGATTGGTAAAATATTAAGAAGAACATTGCTTGAAGAAGAAGAGCAAAAGAATAGTAAAACAGAAGATTCCGATGAAAATTTAATATAAATTCAATTGAGGGATGATCAACAGAACATCCCTCAATTGAATTTATTTATAAATACCTTTGATTTTTTTTTGAGGAACAAATTATTAAAGGACAATTGACAATTTTCTGATAAATTTGTATTATGAGAATATGAATGATTATTCATTCACTGTATGAAGGGGTATATAAAGATGAAAAGAGATAAACCAAAATATAAACAAATAATTGATGCTGCAGTTGTTGTAATTGCTGAAAATGGTTACCACCAAGCGCAAGTTTCTAAAATTGCAAAGCAGGCTGGAGTAGCTGATGGAACAATCTATTTGTATTTTAAAAATAAAGAATCAATCCTAATTTCGTTGTTCGAAGAGAAGATGGGAAATTTTACTGAAAAAATTCGTGAAAAAATTGAAGGTAAACCCGATTCTATATCGAAATTATTAATGTTGGTGAAAACTCACTTTTATGAAATGTCTAAAGATTCACATTTAGCAATCGTTATGCAATTGGAAGTAAGACAAACAAATATTGACCTTAGATTAAAAATAAACGAGGTACTGAAAGAGTATCTCCATATTATAGATTCTATTTTAATTGATGGGGTAAATAGCGGTTTGTTTGACAAGCAATTAGATATACGTACAGCTAGACAAATGATTTTTGGGACGATTGATGAAGTGATGACTCATTGGGTAATGACAGGTCAAAAGCAAGATCTAGAGTCAAAAGCTGAAAAAGTTCACCAATTATTAATAAGAGGATGCGGGTACCAAAATTAACGTTCTAGTACACTTCAAAAATAAGGAGGAATAGTTGTGAGTTTAATTCAATGTAAAATATCCGACGGTATTGCATTTCTAACAATTCAACATCCACCAGCAAATGCTATGTCTTCGGTAGTATTTGCTGATTTAGTTAAGCGTTTAGATGAATTAGAAAATAACGATGATGTAAGCGTTTTAGTTGTCCATGGAGAAGGTAAATTTTTCTCTGCAGGTGCAGATATAAAAGAGTTTACTTCATTCAAAAATGCAGAAGATGCAGCTGCTGTAGCTAGAAGAGGTCAATTAGTATTTGATCGTGTTGAAAATTATTCTAAGCCAATTATCGCAGCAATTCATGGTGCTGCATTAGGTGGCGGATTAGAATTTGCGATGAGCTGCCATATCCGAGTTGTTGCAGAAAATGCAAAACTTGGTTTACCTGAATTAAACTTGGGAATCATTCCTGGTTTTGCTGGGACACAACGATTACCTCGTTATATTGGAAAAGATAAAGCATTAGTAATGCTTGCTACTTCTGAACCAATTTCTGGTGTTGAAGCTGGTAAAATTGGATTAGCTACAATTGTAGTTCCAGAAGATAGTTTATTAGAAGAAGCGACAGCCTTGGCTGCTAAAATAGCAAGAAAAAGTATGCAATCAATTGAATATGTTCTACAACTACTATCTTCAACAAGAACTGAATCTTATCATGAAGCGGTTGAAGAAGAGTCTAAATTATTTGGAGAAATTTTTACAACTGAAAATGCAAAAGAGGGTATTTCGGCATTTTTAGAAAAAAGGAAACCAGTGTTTAATAAATAAGTAGTTTAATATTTTAAAAAAATAGATGTAGTTACAATTCCTAGGAGGGTATAACAATGAACATTTATGTACTATTAAAAAGAACATTCGATACTGAAGAGAAAATTACAATTTCAAATGGTGCAATCCAAGAGGATGGCGCTGAATTTATTATAAATCCTTATGATGAGTATGCAGTTGAAGAAGCAATTCAAATCCGTGACGCTCACGGCGGCGAAGTAACAGTAGTAACAGTTGGTAACGAAGATAGCGAAAAAGAACTACGTACAGCACTAGCAATGGGTGCTGATAAAGCCGTGTTAATTAATGTTGAAGATGATGTGACAAATGCTGATCAATATACAACATCTAAACTAATTGCAAAATACTTAGAGGATAAAGACCCTTCAATTATCTTAGCTGGTAATGTAGCAATTGATGGTGGTACTGGTCAAGTAGGTCCTCGTGTTGCTGAATTATTAAACATTCCTTACGTAACGACAATTACAAAAATCGAAATTAGTGGTACAACAGCTACAATCGAACGTGATGTAGAAGGCGACACAGAAATTATTGAAACATCTTTACCATTATTAATTACTGCTCAACAAGGTTTAAACGAGCCAAGATATCCATCTTTACCTGGGATCATGAAAGCTAAGAAAAAACCTTTAGCCGAGTTAGAATTAGATGATTTAGATCTAGAAGAAGATGAAGTTGAAGCAAAAACAAAAACGATTGAAATTTACCTTCCTGCGAAAAAAGAAGGCGGTAGAGTTTTAGCTGGTGAATTACAAGACCAAGTTAAAGAACTAGTTTCATTATTACGTTCTGAGGCAAAAGTAATTTAATTTAATTGAATATGGGAACAGACTAATAGATTAATATCGTAATCGAAAATTTTGGAGGGAAATAACATGTCACGTAAAGTATTAGTATTAGGCGAAGTTCGTGAAGGTTCATTACGAAATGTTTCATTTGAGGCAGTAGGTGCTGCTAAAACAGTTGCTGAGGGCGGAGAAGTAGTTGCTGTATTAGTAGGTAAATCAGTAAGTGCATTAGCTACTGAAATGATTCAATACGGTGCAGACCGTGCGATCGTTGTAGAAGATGAAAAATTAGCATCTTATACTTCTGACGGATATTCTCAAGCATTATTAGCTGTTATTGACCAAGAAAAGCCAGAAGGTCTTGTATTCGGCCATACTGCTTTAGGAAAAGATTTATCACCAAAGCTTGCAGCTCGCTTACAAAGCGGACTAATTTCAGACGTTACAACAATTGAAGTAGCAGGTGGAAATATCGTTTTCACTCGTCCAATTTACTCAGGTAAAGCATTCGAGAAAAAAGTTATGGTAGATCCATTTATTTTTGCGACAATTCGTCCAAACAATATTACAGCATTAGAAAAAGATGCTACTCGTAGTGGTGATGTGGCAACTGTTTCTGTTGAAATTAAAGACTTACGTTCAATCGTAAAAGACGTTGTACGTAAAGCTAGTGAAGGCGTAGACCTTTCTGAAGCTAAAATTATTGTTGCTGGTGGACGTGGAGTTAAGAGTGAAAATGGATTTAACCCATTAAAAGAATTAGCAACAGTATTAGGAGCTGCTGTAGGTGCATCTCGTGGCGCTTGTGATGCTAACTACTGTGATTACTCTTTACAAATTGGCCAAACTGGTAAAGTTGTAACACCTGATTTATACATCGCATGTGGTATCTCAGGAGCAATTCAACATTTAGCTGGTATGTCTAACTCTAAAGTAATCGTTGCAATCAACAAAGATCCAGAAGCTAACATCTTTAAAGTAGCTGATTATGGAATCGTTGGTGACTTATTCGATGTTTTACCATTATTAACTGAAGAATTTAAAGCGGTATTAGTTAACTCTTAATCTCACTGTAAAATGAAGGTGTCCCTAATTTTTTAGGGGGCCTTCTTTTTTTTATTGTTGGGAATCGGGAGTTAGATTGGTTAGGGGAAATAGAAGTAGAGCATGGGAATAAGAAGGTGGAACGGTAAATAAAAAAGTAGAATGGTAAATAAAGATGGGGCAACGCAATTAAAAACGGTATAACGCAAATAAAAATGGGGCAACGCAAATAAAAACGGTATAACGCAAATAAATCTGGGGAATCGCAAATAAAAACAGTATAACGCAAATAAAACTAGGGAATCGCAAATAAAACCGGCATAGCGCAAATAAAAATGAGAAATCGCAATTAAAATAAGAAATTACCCATACCGGCTAGGGTATTACAGCCTATTTTCGTATAAAAGCAGATACTTTCGAATGAAAAATTAAGAGATATCCTTACATTTCTTTCGAATTAGTTAAAAAAATGGATAAATAGTTGTAATTCGGTATCCAAAGAACAATATTTTCAACTACAAATGAAAAACTTCACTAATATACCCCCGTTTATGTTTTTCGCGCGACGTTAATCATCAAAAGGTTAACAATTTCTTTCTATTTCATCCGTGTATTTTGTTTTTTTTTCAATAAAAAAAGAGGAGTCATTTGTCAGTTACTCTGACTTTTTGAACACCTCCTTTTATAGTTCTTCTATTTTACAAGCCATTGCCACTACATCCTAACAATGACTGATCCACCGCCAGATGTTACTACTTGTTTTTGGTTTTGCTCAAGTTGTCTAAGTAATTCATTGTTTGCTTCGATTGCTTTTACAAGGTTAGTAATTTGATTTTCAAGATTCATAAACATTTGCATAACCGTTTGATGATCAGTTTGAACGTGACCTTGAACGCCATTTCTCATAGGATGTTGCGGGTGGTGATGAGGGGGTGAATTCCAAAATGGATGATGCATATTTTAACCTCCAATTTCTAGACCAATGTACCATATAGTACGTCTAATTTATTGTAAGAGTTCGCCTATTTTAAATAGATCAGGATTTATTGCGAATTAATATATAGGAAAGAAGTGAGTCGATTTTAAAAACTGGGGTACTTGCTATCTATGAGGGCATGGGTGAACAAAAAAAAGTAACCCCCTTTAAAGGATTACTTAGTAAATTAAGAAATAGCTTTGTTTATTTTGCTTTTTTCGTATAGTAATTCGTGGCGTTTTTCAATTTTTCTTTCAATCTTCTCAATTTCTTCTTTGTTGTGCAATAAAGATTGTTTATTCTCATTAACTAATTGGTTAAACGTTTTACGAAAAGGTTTTCTCATGACTGCCACTCCTAACGTTAAATTTTTTGAATATTATTATTATATTCAATAATATATTAACATAAAAATCTGACATTTCCCAAGTAAGATTTTACAAAATTGTGACAAATGTAATGAGTGATTCGATTACTTATGGACTAGTTCAATAATCTTAATGAGTTATATGGTAGTGGTAGTCGTTTTTTAACATTTACGAATAAAGTTTTTCATATACTTCAACTTCAATTCCATCTGTATTTGTTCTATTTTCAACAAATGTAAATCCTTGAGATTGCCAAAATGTTTTAGCTTGCTGGTTACTCAGCAGTACACCTAAACGTAATCCGTGAATACTTCTTTTTAATAGTAGCTCTTCGAATAATAAAAATGCGTTTGTTCCGAATCCATAACCTTGGTAATCATTATGTATCATTAATAGCCCTAGCCAAGGAAAACCATCTTTAGGATTAAGTTTTAAAAAATCAACCAATCCTATATATGTATCATCTAGCTTTATAAAATAAGTTTCCGTTTGTGTTGAGGAATCAAAATACTCATTCATCAGTTCTTCTTTTGTTCTAGTTAGTCGACCGTTTTCCATTAAATTGTAACTTTGATTAGAATTTGTAATTTCTTCGATTACTTCTATTAAGTCTTGTGTAATTTTTTCAAATGTTATCATTTTTTTTTAGTCCTTTCACTGGTATATCAACAATTTGTTTGGTTATAGTAAGTTTGAGCAAATTAATAGAAAATGCTAATTCTCATATGGTATACTTTCTTTAAAATTATAACAAATTATGTCAATCATCATATTTTACTTTATAGATTGGCAATAGGAGGAAATATAAATGGCAATTGTTAACGCAACAAACGCAACGTTCGCAGAAGAAACAAAAGAAGGTGTAGTACTAGTTGATTTTTGGGCAACTTGGTGTGGGCCTTGTAAAATGATCGCTCCTGTATTAGAAGAATTAGCTTCTGAATATGGTGATAAAGTTAAAATCGTAAAAGTTGATGTTGATGAAAATCAAGAAACAGCTGCTAAATTTGAAGTTATGAGCATTCCATCATTATTCGTTCTTAAAGATGGCGAAGTAGTTGATAAAACTTTAGGTTTCAAACCAAAAGAAGCTTTAGAAGAATTAATTACTCCACATATCGGTTAATAATAATTTGTAAGAAATGCACTCATAATATGAGTGCATTTCTTTTTTTTGCACAGTTTTTCTTCTTTATAATATTTAATTAAAAATAGAGTCATTTGGCAAAATACGATGGAGTTTATTTATTACTGAAATGAAATGGTTTTCATTAATAAGACCAAGTTTAACCTTTAGATTTTGTTAAAAATTTCTAATGTAAATAGGATTGACTATTTTTCTGTCACGTTTTATATTTAATAAGCATTAATATTTAACAGGCATTAAATATTTATTCGGATTAATTGTTAAAGGAGGTTAATATTCTTGGGGAACAAAAATGAGTACATTGAACGGATTCAGACCGCGCTTCATTCTGCTATTCACAAAATGCAACCAAAGGTGACAGAAAGTATGAATAGTCATGGAGTAACAGCTACTCAATTTTTTGTTTTGATGTACTTACGAAAAAATGAGAGCTGTAAAATATCTGAAATCGCGGAAATGATGGGTGTAAAACCAAGTGCGGTATCCTTTATGATTGATCGACTTGAACATAATAATTTTGTTTATAGAGAACATGATAAAAAAGACCGTCGAGTTGTAAATATTATGCTAAGTGAGGAAGGTATAAAAAAATTAGAAGCTGTGCTTAAAGAACGAAAAGAGATTTTTGAAGGCATCTTATTTAACCTTTCTGATGAAGAGCTTTTACAATTTGCAAAGATTACAGAAAAGCTTGCTAACGCAGCGGCTGATATATAGAAAATTTTTACAAAATACTTTTTTGTATTAGTTATTATAAAAAGAAAAAAGATAGTGGAGAGAAGGGAGAAATATATTTTGAGTACAAATACAGTTGTTCAAAAAGATTATAATCGTAAACTATTGCTAATTGGTCTTATTATAGCAATGTTTTTCTCGGCATTAGATGGTACGATTGTTGGTACTGCAATGCCTAAAATTGTAGGAGACCTTGGTGGTTTAAGTATGATGACTTGGCTTACAACAGCATACTTATTAACTTCAACTACTGTTGTGCCGATCGCTGGTAAATTAGCCGACTTATTAGGTCGTAGAAGTGTATATATTGCAGGTTTAGTTATATTCATGGCAGCTTCTGCTTTATGTGGTATTGCACATAATATGACAGAATTAATCATTTACCGTGGTATTCAAGGTATCGGTGGCGGTGTAATGATGCCGATGGCGATGATTGTAATCGGGGATTTATTTACAGGTAAAGAACGTGCGAAATTCCAAGGGGTTTTTGGTGGTATTTACGGTTTAGCGTCAGTAATTGGTCCACAAATTGGTGGTTGGATTGTTGACTCATTAAACTGGAAATGGGTTTTCTACATTAACCTTCCTGTTGGGATTATTGCAACAATTTTTATTGCTTTAGGATTAAAAGGTCGTAAAAATTCTGGTCCAATCAATTTCGATATTGCTGGTATGTTTACGATGATCATTGGTGTTGTAAGTTTACTACTTGCTTTAAGTTTAGGCGGAGTTAAGTATGATTGGAATTCTTGGCAAATCATTGGTTTATTTGTTTTAGCAGTGGTTGGAATCGTTAGCTTCGTTATTGTAGAAAATAAAGCTAAAGAGCCAATTTTACCAATGCATTTATTCAAAAATAGAACTTTCGTAACATTAAACTTAATTGGTTTCTTTATGACAATCGCGATGTTTGGCGCAATCATGTTCGTACCATTCTTCATGCAAGGTATTGTTGGAACAAGTGCAACTCAATCGGGAACTATTATGACGCCGATGATGGTTACTATGATTATTGCAAGTATTATCGGTGGTCAGGTTGTATTTAAAGTTGGGATAAAACCACAAATTATTACAGGTATGTTCGTAATCGCATTAGGTTTATACCTACTAACAACTTTAGACATGAATTCAAGTAAAACAATTGCAACAATTTTTATGGGAGTTATGGGTCTTGGTATTGGTTTAGTAATGCCGACAATTACACTAGCTCTACAAGAAGTTTTCGATAAGAAAGAATTAGGGATCGTAACATCTTCAAGCCAATTCTTCCGTTCAATCGGTGGAACATTTGGAGCTACTGTTTTAGGTGCTGTAATGAACAGTAAATCAGGAACACTTTTAAATCATGATTTAGTTCCATTTTTAAATAAATTACCAGCACAAGCAGCTCCATTAGTAGACAAATTTAAAGACATGATTAATACAACACCTCAATCTGTATTTACAATGTTATTTAATGCGGATGCTAAAAAAATAATTCCTAAACCAATCCTAGAAGGAATGTTACCAATCATTAAAACTTCTTTAATGGATTCTTTACACCAAGTATTCTTCGTAGGTTTAGGATTCATTTTAATTGGTGCAGTCGTAACTTTATTCCTAAAACCAATTAAATTAACGAATAGAAAAGCTGGAGACAATGAAAATAAAGAAGAACAAGTTAAAGTTGAAACTGCGACTTCTTAATTTCTCAAGCTAAATAAAATAAAAAACCATCTAGATTGTGGTTCACTACATTCTAGATGGTTTTTGTTTTTTTAAAAATCTATATTTAAGACACTAACCAAACATTAAATAGCCATTGAAACTTTTTCTCTTCGCTTTTTCGTTTTTCTTTTATTTCTCCACAAAATCCAAGATAAAGTCAGTCCAGTTCCAGTAAGAATAAAAAGACCGATTCCACTTATTAAACCAATAATACCGGTATGTAAGCTTTTTACTGAAAAGGCTGATTGCTCAGGTCTATTTTGAAAATTAGGGAATTGAGTATTGTTTCCAGTTTGTCCATTTTGAGAAGTTGTGTTGTCACCGTTTTGTGAATTAGATTGTTGATTTCCATTAAACTGGCTACCTGAAGGGAATTGACCATCTTGCATAGAAAATCTACTTCTTTCCTCGCCTCCTTTATTAAAGTATAGGATTATTCCAGTTGTTGATTCGATTAGTAAGAAAACCGAAACAATAACACCAATCCAAAAATGAATCGCTCGAACTTTTTTCATTTAGTATTCTCCTCTTCTTAATTACTATTGAAATTAAAGGTATAATAGAAAGCTTAATTTTTTCTTAATTACATTAAAGTATTTTCAGTTTTTAACGATGGAGATTATAATATTAAGTGTACAAATGCACGGAAGGGGGTTTGACATTGAATAATCATTTAAAAGAAAAGTTGGCGCTATTACCAGATCAACCTGGATGCTATTTAATGAAAGACGTTCAGGGGACAATTATCTATGTAGGAAAAGCCAAAGTATTAAAAAATAGAGTTAGGTCATATTTTACAGGATCTCATGATGGTAAAACGTATCGTTTAGTTCAAGAAATCACTGATTTTGAATATATTGTGACTTCTTCAAATATGGAAGCATTAATTCTTGAAATGAATTTGATTAAGAAATATGATCCCAAATATAACATCATGCTAAAGGATGATAAGTCATACCCCTTTATTAAAATTACTGCTGAAAAACATCCGCGTTTATTAATTACGCGTAATGTGAAGAAGGATAAAGGAAAATATTTTGGACCGTTTCCTAATGCCACTGCTGCAAATGAAACGAAAAAATTATTAGATCGTTTATATCCATTGCGAAAATGTACTTCATTACCTGATAAGGTTTGTTTGTATTATCATATTGGTCAATGTCTTGCGCCTTGCGTAAAAGAAGTAACCGATCAACAGAACCAAGAAATAGTAAATGAAATTGTTCGTTTTCTAAATGGTGGTGAAGATCAAATTCGAAAAGAGCTTGAGGCAAAAATGTTAGCAGCATCGGAGCAATTAGATTTCGAGCGAGCGAAAGAATACCGAGATCAAATTGTGTCAATTGAAGCAACGATGGAAAAGCAGAAAATGATGAATAGTGATTTGGTTGATCGAGATGTGTTTGGATATGCAGTGGACAAAGGATGGATGTGTGTTCAAGTTTTCTTTGTTCGAAGTGGAAAATTAATTGAGCGAGATGTGTCTTATTTTCCAATTTTCGATGAGCCAGAGGAAGAGTTCCTTTCATTTATAGGACAATTTTATGAAAAACCTCATAATATAAAGCCGAAAGAATTATTCGTACCGGATAAAGTTGATACTGAAATTTTAAAAGAATTACTGAAAGTTCCTGTTCTACAACCAAAAAGAGGACAAAAAAAGGAATTAGTTGTATTAGCAAATAAAAATGCCAAAATTGGTCTCGGTGAAAAATTTAAATTAATCGAGCGTGACGAAGAAAGAACAGTTAAAGCAATTGAAAAACTAGGTGAAATATTAAATATTGAAACTCCTTATCGAATCGAGGCATTCGATAATTCAAATATTCAAGGTACGAATCCTGTTTCAGCAATGATTGTATTTATAGATGGAAAACCGTCAAAAAAAGATTATCGAAAATATAAAATTAAAACTGTAGTTGGACCAGATGATTATGATTCAATGCGTGAAGTTGTAAGGAGAAGATATTCTAGAGCATTAAAAGAAAATCTACCTTTACCAAACTTAATTATCGTCGATGGAGGTAAAGGACATTTAGCTGCAGTAGAGGATGTACTTCAAAATGAATTAGGTTTATTCGTTCCAACCGCAGGACTTGTTAAGGACGAAAAACACCGAACTTCAGAGTTATTAATTGGGCAGCCACCTCAAATTGTACAATTAGGAAGACAAAGCCAAGAATTCTTTTTACTCCAAAGAATTCAAGACGAGGTGCACAGATTTGCGATTGAATTTTACCGTCAGTTGCATAGTAAATCGATGGTTCAATCTGCATTAGATGGTATTCCAGGTGTCGGTGGTACTAGAAAAAAAGCCTTACTTAAATATTTTGGATCTGTTAAAAAAATAAAAGAAGCAACAATTGATGAATTAATAGCAGCGAAAATACCAAAAAATGTTGCAGAAGGAATCTATCAATTTTTCCAAAATGAGTGATATTTAGATTCTTCCAATATTTTTATCTTGACACTATTTTCAAAATAATTTATATTTTAGTTAAAATTAAATGATTTTCTCTCGTAATAGAGGTGCAAAACCTAAGAGTATGCTGTCATAGACGTGTGGCGTTGTAATGGACAGTTGAAAGGATGTTTTGCCGAAACAAAAGGAATCCACAATTCATTTTGTTGGGACTGCATTTAAGAAATGTAGTACTGTCGCATAATAATTATGCGGGGAGCTATTGAAGAGATGTTGATGATTTGTCTATTTTATTTATTGTAAATTAGGCGCGTGAACATTGCTTCACGCGCTTTTTTGTATTCTTTTTTAAGTTAACAAAGTGAGGATGAGAAAAATGGGAATTATTGTTCAGAAATTCGGTGGTACTTCAGTAGGCTCAATTGAACGAATACAGCATGTTGCTGAAACAGTAACCAAATCTTACAAAGAAGGAAACCAAGTCGTTACAGTTGTTTCAGCTATGGGACATCATACTGACGAACTTGTTAGTCTAGCAACACAAATTAGTCCACAAAACAATAAGCGCGAATTAGATATGCTACTTACAACAGGTGAACAAGTTACTATTTCATTACTTGCAATGGCAATCCAAGCTAAAGGGTTTAAAGCCATTTCACTAACAGGTTGGCAAGCAGGTATTCAGACTGAATCTGTTCATGGTAATGCTCGAATAGAAACGATTCATACTGAAAAAATTCAACAGTTGCTTGATGAAGGTTATATCGTAATCGTAGCTGGTTTCCAAGGCTTAAGTGAAAATAATGAAATTACAACGCTTGGCCGCGGTGGTTCAGATACTACAGCAGTAGCTTTAGCTGCAGCTTTAAATGCAGAACGTTGTGATATTTATACTGATGTATTAGGAGTTTATACGACGGATCCTAGAGTTGAACCAAATGCATCGAAATTAAGCCGTGTCTCGTATGATGAAATGTTAGAACTTGCAGCTTTAGGAGCAGCTGTTTTACATCCTAGAGCAGTTGAATTCGCAAAAAATTATAATTTAGTCATTCAAGTACGATCAAGTCAACATGATGAAATCGGTACATTTATTGGGGAGGAACAAGAAATGGAACAACAATCAGTCGTAAGAGGAATCGCATTCGAGTCTAATGTAACAAGAATGACTTTAAACGGTTTAAATAATCATGTAGATTTATTACCTAAAATCTTTACTTTATTAGCAACTGAAGGTATTGATGTTGATATTATTATTCAAAGTGTAACATCTGATAATTTAGTAAACCTTTCATTTTCAATTAAATCAGAAAATATGTTGGAAGCAATTACAGTCCTAGAATCAAAGAAAGAATTTTTAGGTTATCGTTCATTTGATTTTGAAAGCGAACTTGCTAAAGTCTCAATTGTTGGTAGTGGAATGGTTTCAAATCCAGGTGTAGCTGCGAAAATGTTTAAATTTTTAGCTGACAGTGATATTCCGGTAAAAATGGTTAGTACATCAGAAATCAAAGTGTCAACTGTTGTACCTAAATCAAAATTACAAGAAGCAGTACATGCGCTTCATGAAGGATATGAATTAAATCGTATTAATGAAGAAGTAGCAGTAGAAAATTAAATAGTAAATAAAAACCCTTTTAGGCAAACCAATCTTTCTTTAAAACGGCTAAATAGTGATTTTAACAAAATAATCACTATAATCATTTAAAGCCATAGAGTATTGAGAGGACGCATAAAAGGGTTTTTTTGTAACTAAATCGAATAAATTAAGTAAATATTCTGTAAATTAAGAAAGGGTGTCGAATGGTCGAATTGAATAGTAGGAGGTATTAATAATGATGCATAGTTTAATTTTGTACGGATATGGAGAAATTGTGCTACAGCTAGTGCTATTAATACTCACCATTTTGATTTTTGTTTTTATTTGTTTATTTTTCATTAATTATATTATTAAAGGAGTTAAACGTAAAAACGAAGTAAGTATCGAGGAAGAGATTATGTGCAGGAAAAGTGAGGAAGGCCAGGGAATAGGGAATTCAGAATAAAGGTAGTGTAATAAGGAGTTAAAAGTTTGTAGGGGTAGATGAGGGGGATTTGGTGTTTTTTTGTAAAAAAAGTAACCACAAGGAAAAATGCCTTGTGGTTATTTTTATCTTTTTGTAATTGGATCTTTTAAATCCCATTTTACTTGGAATTTTACTTTGTGGCCTCTTTTACTTTGTTCTTCATATGTTTCAGCAATAACGTCTATTTGCTGTTCAATTTGCATCGCTAGAAATCCTGCTTCTAATTGGTAAGAAACGTTCTTTTTATGCTCATTTCTGTATGTAATTAAATCAGACGATAATGTTAAATGAACTTCTTGCTTCTTTTCTTCTTCAACAGTAAGAGTACCCCATCCTGCTCTTTCAAAGAACTCGATAATTTCTTCAAATGTCGCTAAAGGATATTTTCTGGCAATCATTTTACCCGCCCAATATAAAATATCATTTTGATCTTTTCCTAGTAAATTGTTTAATAGATCATCGCGTATAAGTTCATAGCCAAAACCAGAAATATTTCCCGGAATATTTATATCTTCAATTTCAATGTCGTTCGTCATGGTCGGATAACAACTCCTCTTCCTAAAAAAACATGTTTTTATTATATACAAAATTCAATAAGAAAAACAATATTTGGAAACGTTGATAGTAATAATTGGAAGGCTCTATACAGTACAGATAAACAAACTAAATGAGAAGTTTTTTCAGTAAAGAAAAATGTACGCGTTTTCTTGACCTGCTATATTATCAGGAGTAAAATGGTTTGTAGATAAATGTCATAAAAATTTCGACTTTTTATGCAGTAATACTTTTTATTATTTTTTAAGAATAATAGAAGAATTAAATTTTCATGTGCACAAACTAAAGGGGGCAGGGGTTTACATGAGCAACAAGAATGGAAGGGAGTTTTTCTTTAGAAAACTTCATTCATTGCTAGGAGTTATACCAGTTGGAATCTTTTTAACACAGCACTTAGTTGTCAATCATTTTGCGACAAATGGAGCATCATCATTCAACAAAGCTGCAGAATTTATGGCGAATTTACCATTCCGCTATTTTTTAGAAATTTTTGTAATTTTCTTACCAATTTTATACCATGCGGTTTATGGACTTTACATCGCATTCACAGGTACTAGCAATGTTAAAAATTATGGATATTTACGTAACTGGTTATATTTATTCCAACGTATTTCTGGCGTAATTACACTAATTTTTATTACTTGGCACGTGTGGCAAACACGTATTGCTGCTCAAATGGGAGCAACAGTTGACTATAATATGATGGCTGATATTTTCACTTCAAAATTTATGTTAGTTTTCTATATAGTAGGTGTAATTTCAACAATTTTCCACTTTGCTAATGGATTATGGTCGTTCTTCGTATCTTGGGGAATCACTGTAACACCTAGATCACAACGTATTTCAACATATGTTACATTAGGTGTTTTCGTTTTATTAACATTCGTTGGGTTACGTGCTATCTTTGCATTCATTGATCCAACACTAGCGAACTTGTAAGGAGAGATATAGTCATGAGTGGGAAAATAATTATCGTCGGTGGCGGACTAGCTGGTCTTATGGCAACAATTAAAGCCGCTGAAGCTGGTACAAAAGTAGATTTATTCTCATTAGTTCCTGTAAAACGTTCACATTCTGTATGTGCTCAAGGTGGAATTAATGGGGCTGTTAATACAAAAGGTGAAGGTGACTCTCCATGGGAGCACTTTGATGATACAATTTATGGTGGGGATTTCTTAGCAAACCAACCACCAGTAAAAGCGATGGCAGAAGCAGCACCTGGTATCATTCATATGATGGACCGTATGGGTGTAATGTTCAACCGTACGCCTGAAGGATTATTAGACTTCCGTCGTTTCGGTGGAACGCAACATCACCGTACAGCATTTGCTGGTGCTACGACTGGGCAACAATTATTATACGCATTAGATGAGCAAGTTCGTCGTTACGAATCTGAAGGTCTTGTTCAAAAGTATGAAGGCTGGGAATTTTTAAGAGTTGCTGTTGATGATGAAGGCGTTTGTCGAGGAATCGTTGGACAAAACTTAACATCTATGGAAATTGTAAGTTTCCCTGCGGATGCTGTAATTATGGCATCTGGTGGCCCTGGAATTATCTTTGGTAAAACTACAAACTCAATTATCAATACTGGTTCAGCTGCTGCAGCTGTATATCGCCAAGGTGCGATTTACTCAAATGGTGAATTTATTCAAATCCATCCAACTGCTATTCCTGGAGATGATAAAAACCGTTTAATGAGTGAAAGTGCTCGTGGTGAAGGTGGACGAGTATGGACTTATAAAGATGGTAAACCATGGTATTTCTTAGAAGAGAAATATCCTGCATATGGTAACCTTGTACCAAGGGACATCGCTACACGTGAAATTTTCTCTGTATGTGTTGACCACAAACTTGGTATCAATGGCGAAAACATGGTGTATTTAGATCTTTCACATAAAGATCCACATGAACTTGATGTAAAACTTGGTGGAATTATCGAGATTTATGAAAAATTCACAGGTGATGATCCGAAAAAAGTTCCAATGAAAATTTTCCCAGCAGTACACTACTCAATGGGTGGATTATGGGTTGATTATGACCAAATGACTACAATTCCTGGATTATTTGCAGCTGGTGAGTGTGATTACTCAATGCACGGAGCAAACCGTTTAGGAGCTAACTCATTACTTTCTGCTATTTATGGAGGAATGGTTGCTGGGCCAAATGCTGTAAGATATGTAAATGGTTTAGCGAAATCTTCAGATGATATTTCATCTTCTGTATATGAAGCAAATGCTAATGAAGAAAAAGAAAAAATGAATCGCATTTATAAAATGGACGGTAAAGAAAATGCATACCTTCTTCATAAGGAACTTGGAGAATGGATGACAGACAACGTTACTGTAGTTCGATTCAATGATCGCTTATTAAAAACTGATGAAAAAATTCAAGAGCTTTATGAGCGTTATCAAAACATTAATATCAATGATACAGCTAAATGGAGTAACCAAGGTGCTTCATTTACTCGTCAACTTGAAAACATGCTTCACTTATCACGTGTTATTACTTTAGGTGCATATAACCGTAATGAAAGCCGTGGAGCTCACTATAAACCAGAATTCCCAGACCGTAATGATGAGGATTTCTTAAAAACTACAATGGCTAAATTTGATGAGAAGACAAATTCACCATTATTCCATTACGAAGATGTTGATACTTCATTAATTGAACCAAGAAAACGTGATTATTCTAAGAAGAAGGAGGACAAAGCAAATGCATAATGGAACAATGACTGCTGAAAAGACAATTACGGTAATCGTTAAACGTCAAGATTCACCAAATACTGCACCATATGAAGAAACATTTACTGTCCCTTATCGTCCGAATATGAACGTAATCTCGGCATTAATGGAAATTCGTAAAAACCCAGTTAACTCAAATGGGAAAGAAACGACTGCAATTTCTTGGGATATGAACTGTCTTGAAGAAGTTTGTGGAGCATGTTCAATGGTTATCAATGGTAAACCAAGACAATCATGTTCTGCACTTATTGATAAATTGGAACAACCAATTCGTCTAGAGCCAATGAGCACATTCCCTGTAGTACGTGACTTACAAGTTGATCGTAGTCGTATGTTCGACTCTTTAAAACGCGTTAAAGCATGGATTCCAATTGATGGAACGCATGACTTAGGTCCTGGACCAAGAATGCCAGAAAGAAAACGTCAATGGGCTTACGAATTATCAAAATGTATGACTTGTGGAGTATGTTTAGAAGCTTGTCCAAACGTTAATAGTAAATCGAACTTTATTGGACCTGCACCACTTTCACAAGTTCGTTTATTTAACGCTCATCCAACTGGAGAAATGAATAAGGAAGAACGTTTACACGCAATCATGGGAGACGGTGGACTTTCAAACTGTGGTAACTCACAAAACTGCGTACAATCTTGTCCAAAAGGTATTCCTTTAACAACTTCAATTGCAGCGTTAAACCGTGCAACTACAATTCAATCTTTCAAAGACTTCTTTGGAAGCGATGAAATTTAATTTTCTAAAAAAGCATGTTCTTATGAACATGCTTTTTTTTGCTTTGGCTATTTTAAAGTAGTGTGTTGATTTTCTTATTGTACTAACTGGCAGATTAGTTACATAAGGAAAGTACTATTCATCTCTAAATTAGAATAATTTACTATATATTACACTTTAGATTTTGTGGGGTTGAAAATATGACAATAAGTTCCTTTTACGTTCTGTTAATAATTGGATTTTTGCTCTGGTTACTTTATATGGTAATTACTACAAAAAATGAAGTGCGTGAGTTGCGTAATTTATTAAATGTGCATATGGCAGAACTGAAAAAAAGTATACGGGAAAAATAACTTCATATTCAACAAAATCATGCAATAGGTGAAGAACACAATCTGCTTAAATGCGGCTTTTCTATTCAACAAAATGGCAGTGGAATAAGTAATGTCTAAAATTCAATATAAAAAAGAGCAACTTCCCCCAAGTTACTGATAATGCTTATAAAGGGATAATTGTCTTGATTAACAATATGATATTTTCCTACCAAAATAGAATATGAGGAGAATAGAGAATGAAATTAAAAACCTTATTAATAATTTCATTAATAACGGTTGTTTCAGGATGTAGTGCAGAAACATCCAATAACACAGTAATAAAAAAAACAAAAACTGATGAAACAAATGGAGCTACTACGATAAAACAAGATGATAAAAACTCAAATGAGCAATCGGAGAATAATAATTTATATGGAACATTTGACGTATCTGGTGAATTTTCGAAACTTATACAATCAAATCCAATTGACCGAGATTATCAGAAAGAACTTGATGATTTCCAAAAATCAAAAGAGTTTTCAACAACTGGATGGATACAATTAGAAGCAAAATACTCCAGTATTTGGGATAAAGAATTAAATGAAGTTTACCAAAAACTTTTACAAAAACTAGATCCAACTCAAAAAGAATTATTAATTGAATCACAAAAAGGTTGGTTACAGAATCATTTAAAAGAATCCGCATTTGTGCAAAAAACATTTTCTAATGAACTTGGAACTCAAGGACAAGTGAACATGGTGATTGCAAGCAAAGATAGAATAAGAAATAGGACAATTCAATTAATGGAATATTACTACATGCTAGGAGGAAAAGTTACATTCTTATATACTTCTTCTATTAACGATTAAAAAGTTAACACCTATAGAGGCTAGTAATAAACATATGGGTGCAATTCTTTATTTGCATAACAAACGACTGCTTCGTCGGCGGTCTTTTTTTGTGTTACTAAAGATAATTCTTAAATAATCACCTTAACTCATATGGTAAAATATGGATATATATATAATTGGAATTTGCTAATCGATAATAAAAATTATGTGAACAGGGAGGATTACATGTCGAAACTAATTCTTATGTTAATGCTGATAATTTCCATATTATCTGTAAATTTAGTAGCATTTTTTTACTATCGAAAAACAAAAAACATATACTTCTCTGCATTTATCATACTTATTTCTGCGGGAGTTTTAGCGATTCTTGATGGATTCATTGCTATGAAACTTCTTAATGATGCTTTTGGATTCTTTTTCGGATTAAATCTAGTTGGGCCCTCTTTATTAATTAATAGTATTATTGTATTTCTGATCGCCATAGTAGTAAGTGTTATAAAATTTTTCAAAAAGGGCTGAATAGATACTATCTTATGTAACTAACGCATGCGATTCTTCAATAACGAAGGATCGTTTTTTTGTAGCTAAGTGGCAAGTTAGTTGAACAAGGAATTGGACAAATATTAATAGAATAAGTAATGAGTGGCTTATATACGATGTTTTTCTTTGGATTATTTAATAAAAGTTAAGGAGATTTGTTAAATGAGGAAAAATGTGAATTATCTATATTGCATTATTGGAAGTGCTATACTTGCTTTGTTAAATTCACCCATTTTTGGCTACGCTAAACTTGGTATTTTCCCTGGCGGGTATGGTGGACACACATTTGGAGAATTTTTAGTTACGATCACTGATTACATATCATTAGTCGGCTTTATTTTGCTTATCATATTTTCTATTATTTTGATTGTGAAAAATCTGTTTTTAAATAAATTATAGTTTAGTGGATAATTTTTTATTGGGTCTTGTGCTTTCTCAATTATGGATTGTAGGTAATTTAAAAATCGAAAAAAGATTGAACCAAAATAACTTCATTTCATTCAAAGGATCTTATGCAACTAACGCATACAATAGTTGAAGATCACGAGTCACAAAAGTGGCTCGTTTTTTATTGAACAAAACGGCAGTTTAGTTGCATAAGGAATTGAAGTTTAGGCAACGTGAAACATAATTTTGACCGATTGAGAGGAAGGAATTTGATATGAGTATTTCGAATATCGTAGTGATGATGTATTGCAGAAATTATCTACACACCATCAAACCAATTTTCAAATTCCAAAATCGAAATTTATAATTTAATCATGATGAGAGTCTGGAGTGATATTATGAGGAAATGGTGTTTAGTAGCTTTTATATTAATTTTACTCGTAAGCACTGTATTGGGGTGTAGTAACAAACTTAAGAATTTAACGAGAATTGAATACATACAAATGAGTACAAACGGAACATATTCGGATCCAGAAATAGTAACAGATAAAAAGAAACTTGAAAAAATTGAGCGTATTTTCAGTAAAATTACATGGGAAGAAAACGTTGCAGTAAAAAGAAAACGAATAGCAGACATTAAAGCAACATTGTTCTATGAAGAAGATAAAAACATGCCTGAAAGGCTCTACGAGTATGATATATGGTTCCACAGTGATATCAACAAGGCTGTATTGATTGGTGACAATAATAAACAAAGTTATGCCATGTTGAACAAAGAACTTTCAAAAGAATTGAAAGAACTCTTGAATTATGGAAAGTAGAGTTGTGTCTCATTAGGTAAGTCATTGATATGTAACAAACGCATGTGTTAGTTGAAGGTTACGAGTTGCTTGCAGCTCGTTTTTCTCTTGAAGTAGATGGCAGTTTAGTAGCATAAGGAATGATATAATAAAAGTAGTTATTTAAATGAATTGAGGTAAATTTTTTTTGAAAAAGACATCACATTTAAAGAAGATTATCATATTAATTACTTTGTTCCTTTTATCCTGTTTATTACTGGTTAAGTGCAATATACCAGATAACGAGAGGGATCAAATTTCTATTAAAAAGCTAAACCTAAAGTATGTTAAAGAAAATGATCCTGATTTTTTTATTGAATCAATTCGAGTGAACAGTAATGACAAACGTTTAGGTAATCCAGTAGAACTAAAAAGTGCAGATTACGGATGGATGCTAGATTTATTGTTAGAAAATAAGAAAGAAATTTACAATGAAAGAAAATCGAATACATACAAAGTAAAGCTAACTTTTATGGAATATGGTTGGACATTCGAACACGAAACGAGCCGATATGATGGTAAACAATCTACATTTTATATTAGTCAAAAATTGCAAAAACAGTTTATCCAGCAGTACTTAGCTTCATATCCTAGAAATATTATTTTAACTAAAAAGAAATACAACTGGGATGAAAAAATCGAAGGAAAAATAACCATTGCAAAATACACTTCGCTTGATCAGGGCTTAATTCTTGCATTAAGTGGTAGTAACGATGGTGATGGATCAGATTTTCCTATTAAAATAGCTGATTTATTTTCTAAAAACACAAAATCAAATGATGAAGTAATAACGATTCCGTTTAGTTTTAAGATATCTGATTATCAAAAGAAATTGAGAGATAGTAATCAAGTTTATATTGAATTAATAAGTACTGACGGTACGCTGGTTTATGTTGATGACAAGGTACCATTAAGAACAAAATAATATATTATTGCACAACTAACGCAAGCGATTCTTCGATAAAGAAGGATCGTTTTTTATGCAGCTAAATGGCAGTCTAATTGAATAAGAAATGATTAAATTATGCTATTATTAGATATAAATTAGGGGGAACATATGTGACTGACAAATTTATGGGAATGAGCATACCAGAACTATCATCAAAATTAGTAGTGGCCCCTTTGTTTATTATTAATCTAATAATGTGTATTGGCTACTTAATTGTCCTGCGAAAAGAAAAAGGGTGTTTTGTATTTATTGGAAAAATCTATTCCTTTATTATTATAGTTAATTATATTGTTGCCCTTTATTATCGTTTTTTCTACTCATGAAATTCAACTAACGCAATGCGTTCGTTACATAAGATCACAAAAAAATGCAGATTTACAACGATAAGGAAATACCAATACTAAAAAGCCCAACTTCTCCGTAAATTTACAGAAAGGTTGGGCTTTTTCGTTATTCATGTGAAAATGTATACTCTCTTACCTTTTAAGAAAAGCGGACATGGCTCTCCTTTTTTTCTGCCAAAGGAGCAGGCCGTGAGAGCTAGATATCAATAAGAAAAAGTTATACTCTCCTTTAGAAAAAACAATTCTCTGGTATACAGAG
This sequence comes from Bacillus sp. AFS002410, assembly GCF_002556365.1. Classification (NCBI taxonomy): domain Bacteria; kingdom Bacillati; phylum Bacillota; class Bacilli; order Caryophanales; family Bacillaceae; genus Bacillus; species Bacillus sp. AFS002410. Next base: position 68,589 of record NZ_NUEU01000028.1, on the reverse strand, counting down.
AATGGTCCTTTCATCACACAAGCGGATGACCGCCGTTAATTTCAATCGTGCTTCCTGTCATGAACTGGTTTGTGACAACAAATTTCACGGCCTCCGCGATATCGCGAGGTCTTCCGATGTTCTTTGCAGGCAAACGTGAGGCAACTTGTTCGTAATAGTCTCGGCGCACCTTTTCATCCATATGGCCGTATGCCGGGGTATCGACGGTTCCCGGCGAGATAGTGTTCACGCGGACTGGACTGAGTTCAATCGCAAGCGCCCGCGCCAAGGATTCCACTGCGCTGTTAATAGCCGATTGTGTAGACCTGCCGGGCAGCGGCTTTTGAGACAGTGCGCCTGAGAAAAAGGTTAAGGTGCCTCCCTCCCTGATAGATGCCGCACCATATTTTGCGGCGCGGTATTGCCCCCAGAATTTGCTTTCAAATGCTGACTGCGCCTCAGGTACGGGCAAATCGAGGAACATCCCGCCTGCTCCCTGTGCCGCTGTCAAAACAAGATGGTCAAACGGGCCGATCTGATCAAAGAATGCTTTGACACTCTCTTCATCGGTCATATCTACCGCATATGCTTTCACCTTTTCGCCCAGCTCCATTTTGGCCTGTGACAGTTTTTGGTTGGACCGGCTTCCAATTATGACTTGTGCTCCTCCCTCAACGAAAAGCTTTGCAGTTTCCAAGCCAATGCCCGAACTGCCTCCGATGATAACGATACGTTGATTATTCATGTTCATTCCATTCTCTCCCTTTCATTTGCCTTTTTAATTTTATATATTTGAAACTTCAAAAGCCTTTTTTGTATCAATCCGACCACTAAAGCTATAATAATACCTAGTTTATATTTTTGAAAGAAGGCACAATAAGTAAACATAGTCACCTTTGTGAAACCATGCGGTATAAGTGACTTTCATACACATTTCTATAGAGGAGAGATTAGGATATGAATAATAATTGTGCGGGAGACATTGAGGTTGCACTAGATATCATAGTAGGTAAATGGAAGCCAGTTATCCTATTTCACCTTATGATCAACGAAAAATTACGCTTTAGTGAACTTCAACGGGCTATTCCAGAAATCACTAAAAAAATGTTAACTTCTCAATTAAGAGAATTAGAATATCATGACATCATCAATCGTAGAGTGTATCAACAAGTGCCTCCAAAGGTTGAATACTCAATGACTGAATACGGTCAGGGTTTAATACCAGTGTTGGTATCTATGAGAAATTGGGGATTGAAACATCTTGAACATCTATACGAATTATATGGAGAAAATCATAAACTAAAGGATTTTAAAAAAAGCAGTAACTAAACAACTTGATGAGATTAAACTAATTCGAGTAAGGTTTGTAACAAAAAAAAGAAACTCTAAGGCTGTCTAAACTGACAGCCCCTTTTTTTGTTTAAAAATCAACATTTTAAATTAATAGAGCCTTTGCTCTAAAAATAGTTCTAATAAACTCCATTTCGAAATCATATCAATAGTTAAAAGGCAGGTATAAGAATCTTAAGATTTTTTCCTATTCCTTCTTTAGGACTGTTCTCTTTTGTGGAGGTGAATTAAGTGCAACCTAATCAAGTAACTTTTGAAACGAAGTGTTACGAAAAAGATTGGAGAATACTTCTAAAAACGGATCGGTTAGAAAAGATGATTGATTATAATCAATTTCAATTTAAAGAAAAAATACTTTATATAAATAATGTTGAAAATGTAAATGAAGTTAGTAGGTATGCGGACATACTTGTTGCAAGAGATGTTTTAACATCTTATGTAGTCGTTGAAGATTTTTCAAGAGAGGCTCTAAATTTTTTTGAGATTGATAAGGATAGCTTTAAAGGAGGTTATTATTATTCAATCTCTGAACTAGTCAGTATTTATCTTTGCAATACAGAATATTTGTTGCACTTTTCTAGTGATTCAATTTTAGAAAGGCCATTTAATTGGATTGAATCATCTATTTTAAAATTTCAAGCGGATGAGAGAATTAAAGTGGCGAATCCTATTTGGAATGGAAATATAATTGAAGCGATACAGGAATCAATCGATGAAGATGTAAATTTTTATATCGGTCACGGTTTTTCAGATCAATGTTACTTTATTAGGACGAAGGATTTTAAAAATAAAATTTATAACGAAAAAAATGCCGTTTCCGAAAGATATCCAATTTATGGTGGGGAACTTTTTGAGAAAAGGGTAGATGCTTGGATGCGAAACAATCATTTTAAACGAATTACGTATAAATATGGAAATTATATCCACCAAAATTTTTAAGATAGTTGTAAGAGGGGATAAGAATTCATCTTAACCCTGCCCCCCTAAATATTGAATGAATATTCATTCTTTTAAATCGGATAGTGTTATAATATAGAAAGTTAGGGGGCGGACAGCATGGGGAAAATGGATTACGTTTCAAATTTAAAAGAATGGCAATCTGAATTTACTTTTAATATTACAATAACAGTTCGATTTAGTGAGACGGATCTGTTTGGACATATGAATAATACAGTGCCGTTTGTTTATTTTGAAGAAGCACGTATAGAATATTTGAAGTACTTAGGACTTATGCAAGAATGGGTGGCAAATCATAGTGAGATTATACCAGTTGTTGCTGACTTACAATGTGATTTCTTACAACAAGTATTTTTTGGTGAAAAAATAGATGTATATGTAAAAATTGCTAACGTTGGAAACTCATCTATTGATCTCCACTATATGGGAATTAATTCTAATGGTGAAATTTGTTTTACTGGTCGAAATGCTTTAGTAAATATAAATCGTCATACAGGACGAAGTGAAAAATGGAAGAATGACTGGAAAGAAAAATTTTTAAGTGAATTAAAAAATCCTGTTAGTGTTTAAACTAAGTGAATTTATCACATACTGTTTAAAGATGGCATACGATGATAAAACAATTAAATTAATTTGAGTACTTGAAGTATTTAAAGACATTCTATATAATACTTTTATAAGAATAAGGATAAGCAATGATCAAGGACATGAGCGTTCAAGACGATAGTAAGAGAGGAATTCATTTGGTGCGAGAATTCTCTATACGTTGAATGACTTACCACCTTGTAGCTATAGTGGGGAACGTAATTTTATTACAAGTAACTACTATCGGTGTAGACCGTTAAAACGTTGAGATTTTGTATACTTATTTTTGTGTACATTAAATTAGGGTGGAACCACGAGCACATTCGTCCCTACGAGTGTGCTCTTTTTTTATTGTCAAAATTAATATGAAAAAGGAGTGAACTTAAATGATTTCAATTAAATTACCAGATGGATCAATTCGCGAGGTGGAACAAAATACAACAGTTGAAGATTTCGCGGGTTCAATCTCCATTAGCTTAAAGAAAAAAGCACTTGGTGGAAAAATTAATGGAAAATTAGTTGATTTAAATACAGCTATTACTGAAGACTGCGAAGTTCAAATCATTACACAAGATGATCAAGATGGCGTAGAAATGATGCGTCATAGTTCAGCGCATATTTTAGCTCAAGCAGTAAAACGTTTATACAAAGATCAAAAAGCTGCATTTGGCGTTGGTCCTGTAACTGCAGATGGTTTCTATTATGATATTGATCTGCCGGTTTCAATTAAAGTAGAAGATCTACCGAAAATTGAAAAAGAAATGGAAAAAATTATTAAAGAAAATTTACCAATTACTCGTTCAGAAGTTAGCCGTGAAGAAGCGATTAAATTCTTTACTGAGTTAGATGATGAATTTAAATTAGAGTTAATCCGTGATTTACCTGAAGATGCTGTTATTTCAATGTATACTCAAGGTGAATTCGTAGACCTTTGCCGTGGACCACATGTTCCAACAACTGGCCGTGTAAAAGCAATTAAGTTATTATCAGTTGCTGGTGCGTATTGGAGAGGCGATGCTAATAATAAAATGCTACAACGAGTTTATGGTACTGCTTTCCCAAGCAAGAAAGAATTAGAAGAGCATTTACATTTATTAGAAGAAGCTAAAAAACGTGATCACCGTAAATTAGGTAAAGAGCTTGAATTATTCATGTTCTCTGAAGAAGCACCTGGTATGCCATTCTTCTTACCAAAAGGTACAATTATCCGTAATGAATTAGAGCAATATGAGCGCGGATTACAAACTTCAAAAGATTATAAAGAAGTTCGTACACCGTTCATTATGAATCAAAGATTATGGGAGCAATCAGGTCACTGGCACCACTATCATGAAAATATGTACTTTACTGAAGTAGATGAAACTAAGTTTGCGTTAAAACCGATGAACTGCCCAGGTCATATGTTAGTTTATAAAAATAAATTACATTCTTACCGTGATCTACCAGTTCGTATGTGTGAAAACGGTCAAGTTCACCGCCATGAATATTCTGGTGCTTTAAATGGTATGATGCGTGTTCGTACTTTCACTCAAGATGATGCACATATCTTCTGTCGTCCAGACCAAATTGAAGGCGAAATTATTGAAGTAATTAACTTAATTAAAGAAATTTATGGCGTATTCGGATTCACTTACAAAGTAGAATTATCAACTCGTCCAGAAGATTCAATGGGATCAGAAGAGTTATGGAACTCAGCAGAGCAAGCTTTAGAAAATGTTCTAAAATCTGAGAACTTAGACTTTAAATTAAACCCAGGCGATGGTGCATTCTATGGTCCGAAAATCGACTTCCATATTCAAGATGCATTAAAGCGTAGCTGGCAATGTGCTACAATTCAGTTAGATTTCCAAATGCCTGAGAAATTTGATTTAACTTATGTTAATGAAGATAACCAAAAAGAACGTCCAGTTGTTATCCACCGTGCAATCTATGGTTCAATTGACCGTTTCCTAGGAATCTTAACTGAGCATTTTGCTGGAGCATTCCCATTATGGTTAGCACCAGTTCAAGTAGCTGTATTACCAATTTCAAGTGTACACAATGAATATGCACAAAAACTTGCTGATCAATTAAAAGCTGCAGGTATCCGTGTAGAAGCTGACTTACGTGGTGAAAAAATTGGATACAAAATCCGTGAAGCACAACTTCAAAAACTACCATATATGTTAGTAGTTGGTGATCAAGAAGTTGAAAACAATGCAGTAGCTATTCGCAAACGTGGCGAAGGAGATATTGGTACTCAATCATTTGAAAGCTTCTTAGAAATGGTTAAGCAACAAAAACTAGAAAGAATTATGTTTTAATTCACTAAATCCTCTATTTTTATAATAGAGGATTTTTTTTCATGTCCGATAATAAGTATGAGATTGAGTAAGTCATCTTATTTTCTGGGAAATATGACGAAATTTGCAAAATTAGGATTTTTTAATAGGATTTGTTTTAAAAATATTGAACTTATATGATGTATGTCTTTTAAGTTATTTAGTTGAAATTAAATTCATAATTATGATAAGAGGTGGTGCGCAGTGGATAACTCGAATCAAGATCTACAAACAAAAGTAGAAAAACTTGAAGAAGAAGTTAAAGAAATGAAGAAACAAATTGAATTTCTCTTACATTCAAAAGAATCTTCAAATATGGCTAAACAAGTAAATCAACATAAAGTAAGTAGTCCTAAAACACAAAAATCACCGGTATATAAGCAGCCTGAAAAAAGAGTCGAAATTGAACAGGTTGATTACGAGGCACTTATTTTTCAAAAATGGTTACCAAGATTTTTTATCTTTATTTTTATTCTTGGGGTAATGTGGGGATTTAAGGCAGCATCGGATTATGGTGTTTTAAATAAGTACGCTAAAGTTGGAATAGGATTTATTATTGCAATCGCTTTATACTGGTATGGAAATAGACAAATGATTAAAAAACGTGTAACACTTGGTCAATCGTTAATAGGTGGTGTATTGCCAGTACTGTTTTTAACGACGTTTGCTATGCATCATTTATATCAAATGATTGGTTCAACACTAGCATTAACATTATTAATTGTTTGGGTAGGCGTTGGGTTTTATTCAATGGATAAATACAAATCAGAAGTAATTGGAATGATCAGTATATTAGGGGCTGTATTCGTACCTTACTTAGTTAAAAGTAGTTCACCAAACTATTTATTTTTTTCAATCTACGAAACAGCAATTTATTTATGCTTCATGTTTTATGCGACAGTTAAGAAGTATAAATTTATCTATTTGTCATCGGTTATTTTACTACATTTATCTTACTTAATTGTGGCTCTATTTAATTTGAGTATGAATGGTTTTAATTATTTCGCAATTAGTATAATCGTACAACATATTAGTTTGCTAGTTTTATTGTTACTATCTAAGGTTTCAATTAGAAAACAAATATTAATACTTCACACTAGTTTTATTTTAACAATAGGATGGGTTTTTAGCGCTTATGAAGATCAGACAAGAACAACAATATTGGTTTTATTTTGTGTAGCATATTTATTGTTAAGTATTTTATATAAGAAGAAATCAGATCTTTTCTTTGCATTTTCAACGAATTTTGTTTTAGCTTTTGCATTCTTTTGTTTAGACAGCATATCAGGTGATTTATTAGAGATGGTATTAATTATTCAGGCATTACTCACTTATTTATTCTATATAAGGTATCGTGATTTGCTTAAGTTAATCATAGCTGGCATGACGTTCATACCGGTAGGAATATCTATTTTAACCGTTCCAATCGAATCTTTATGGTCATTTGAAACAATGAATTGGTTTGTATTAATCATTGCCCTTATTGCGATTGTCATTTTGACTTATAAGAATGGAGAAGAAAAGCAGTCTACTTTAATAAGTGGTTCATTAGTAATTACAATTATTCTCATTGCATTTGTAACTCAGATTATACAAATAATTATGCTAAATCAGTCTGATAATACAATTCGGCTATCAATTAATATAAGTTGGATCTTGCTTTCGATAGTAGCTATGATTCTAGGAAACCTTAAAAAGTTTAAAGTGTGGACTTATATTGGTTTAGGTTTATTATTACTCACATTAGGGAAACTTGTTTTAATAGATTTACCAAATATTACATTATTAGTAAGAGCTGGTTTATTTATTTTGCTTGGTCTAATTGGATTAGTAATTTCTAGGGTATTTTTTAAAGGAAAGCAGTAGTCCGTAATCAATAAAATCAAGTAAACAGGAGTAATTCAATGTTAATCACTGAAACTAAAAATTTAATATTAATGACCTTTACAGCAGACGCTATGGTTTCTGTTTTAAATGGTGAAAATGAATTAGAAATCGAAAAGCAGAATTATCCATTTGCCAGTGGATGGCCAATTCCGGTATATAAAAATCTATTTCCTTATAAAATTTCACGTTTTCAAACGCATCCTAAAGAAGAAGAGTATGAAGGAATGATCATCCATAAAAAAGATAATTTAATTATTGGAGACATGGGATTTAAAGGCGGTCCTGACGAAAATGGGGTAATGGAAATCGGCTATAGTATTGCGCCTAATTATCAGGGGAAAGGTTATGCTACTGAAATGGGCAAGGCTTTTTGCAAGTGGGGACTACAAAAAGCGAATGTAACAAAAATAATCGCTATTTGTTCTGTTTACAATTATGCCTCAATTAGAGTTTTAGAAAAAATGGGAATGAAAAAATTAAAAGAAGAGATTGAAAAATATTATTGGTATTTACCACGTAAATAAAATAGTAGTTTTCATTTTTGTTAAATGATTAATTTTCATAGAAGAAGGTGGGCTTATTCTTACAACAAGAAATGCACCAATCGTCTTTATGGTTATAACGAAACGTGATTTCGGTCGATTCTTTTTGTACGATATGATGATTAGTGGCTTAGTATATGGATCGCTAAAAAAATACTACTCAAGTGATTTAATCGCATTCTTTGGTAGTTTTACGATTCCTACGATTTTAAAAAGAGTTGCTATCGTGTTAGAACGCAGGTAAAAAGGGATGCTCAAGCTTTTGAGCATCCCTTTTTAAATATTAGCCTTGAGTTACTTGGCTTTTTGGTTCAGTGTCCAAGCTCATTGATGGACCAAAGAATTCATAATGAATTTGAGTATCCTTGATGCCTAATTCTTTTAAGCTTGTAATAATCGATTTTAAGAATGGTACTGGACCACATACATAATAATCTGCATTGTTTGATTTCATATTGTTTTTTAACCATTCTGTATCAATATAACCTTGCTTTTTAAAGTTGTTATTTTTAAGGTCTTCCTCAGAAGGGTTCTCGTAAACAAATGTTAAATTGTAATTTGCTAATTGTTTTTTTAATTCGTTTAGTTCATTTTCAAATGCTTGTAATTTTCCGTTTCTTGAAGCGCTAATGAAGCTAACTTGACGATTTGGTTGACTGGTTGCAATTGATTTAGCCATGCTAATTAATGGCGTAATTCCAACTCCTCCGCTAAGGAAAACAACATCTGAAGCATTTTCAGTGTTTATTGTGAAGTCTCCAGCTGGAGCAGTAAGTTCTAATGAATCACCAACATTAACTTGATTGTGTAGATAATTTGAGAATTTACCTAAAGGTTGATTTTCTTCAGCTTCTCTTTTAACTGAAATTCTAAAGTATTCTTTACCAGGCGAATCAGATAAACTATATTGTCTATTTGATAAGTACTCTTCACCTGGAATTTGTGAACGAACAGTAATATATTGTCCTGATAGGAAAGTAGGAACTGAAGATCCATCTTTAGGTTTTAAGTAGAATGATGTAATTACATCACTTTCTTCTACTTTATTGATCACTGTAAACTCTTTAAATTCTGACCAACCACCTTCTTGAGTGGCAGCTTCATTATACATTTCCTTTTCAATATCAATAAACACTTGAGCTATAATTCCATAAGCTTCGCCCCAAGCACCAAGTATTTCTTCAGTTGCAGCATCACCAAGTACTTCTTTAATTGCACCAAGTAAGTGTTGCCCAACGATTGGATAATGCTCAGCTTTAACTAAAAGACTACGGTGTTTTTGTGCTATTTGTTTTACAACAGGTATAATCGTTTCTAGTTTATCAATATTTTGAGCTGCAGCTAAAACAGTATTAGCAAGAGCGGTTTGTTGTCTACCTTTTTGCTGATTCGTATGATTGAATACGTTTAATAATTCAGGATGATTTGTAAATAAATTTTTATAGAATACGGAAGTGATTTCTGTACCTGACACTTCTAAAACAGGAACTGTTGATTTAATAATATCGATTGTTTTTTGAGAAAGCATGGTAAATCCCCCTATATACATTTTAAAGTAATATAATAAATACATCTTTATCTTAGTCCTTGATATCGGTTAAAGCAATATGTTAAATACATCTTTTTGAACTTTTTTCGAAAAATTACATAAAAGTTTAAAAAATGTTCACAATTATGCTATGATTAATCAAAATAAATTAGTGAGGACAAGTTATGCGTTTAACAACTTATTCGGATTACTCTCTTCGTGTACTAATATTTCTATCCTCTGAACCGCGTGAAAAATTAGTTAATATAAAAGACATCGCTGAAGCCTATGGTATATCTAAAAACCATTTAATGAAAATAATCTATAATTTAGGTAAGATGGGCTATATCGAGACTATACGTGGCAGAAATGGTGGAATTCGTTTAGCTAAATTGCCAGCGGAAATAAATATAGGAGAAATAATCCGTAAAACCGAAGAAGACTTTAATATTGTAGAATGTTTTGAGCATGGCGGTACTTGTGTTATTACGCCTGTTTGTTCTTTAAAACATATATTTAATAACGCATTGGATCAATTTTTACAAGTATTAGATCAATATACATTAGATGATATTGTAAAGAATAATGCGATGTTGAAAGATTATTTTTCAAGTAATACAAAAGAATAAATTTTATTAAATTGATGAGCCTTTGCAATTTAAAAATACAAAAACCAACAAATGTATACTTTGTTGGTTTTCTTTTTTATTGAGTTCAATTTAGAACTCTTATAGTTTTATATGTTTTACATTTTCCAAAGGCTCTTGGAACAAAGAGGAAGCTATTTTACTAAAAACGATTGGATCTCCAGTTGTATAAAATTCATGTATAGTGTTTTCGGAATTAGATAAAATATTTTGTTGATCGAGTATTGCACTTACTTCTAATGCAGTTTCATCGCCTGAGCTGATGAGCTGAATAGAAGGTCCCATCAACTTTTGGATGATTGGGCTTAATAAAGGGTAATGGGTACAACCTAGTATTAATGTATCAATTTTTGAATCTAATAGCGGTGAAAGAGTATTTCTAACGATTTCAAAAATTTCTGGTTTATTGTAATCGCCGTTTTCAACGATTCCGGCAAATTCTGGGCAAGCCAAGCCTTCAATTATTACTTTTTCATTAATTCGTTTTAGTGCGGAATGATAGGCTTTGCTATTAATAGTAGCGTTAGTGCCAATTACACCAATCTGATCATTTTGTGATAATTTTAGAGCAGCTCTGGCACCAGGGTGCACAACACCTATTACTGGGATTTGAAGTTTTTCTCTCATTTCACTTAATACTACTGAAGTGGCAGTATTGCAGGCGATGACTAACATTTTTATGTCTTTTTCTAAAAGAAAATTAGTCATTTCCCAAGTGAATTCCCTGATTTCCTCATATGGTCGTGATCCATATGGACATCTAGCAGTATCGCCTAGGTATACTATATCTTCCTTAGGTAATTGTCTTATAATTTGTTTGGCAACTGTTAAGCCCCCAACTCCTGAGTCTATGACTCCGATTGGTTTATTCAAAAAATCCCCTCATTTTAATCATAATTTGATGATGTAGTATATTCGATATTCAAGTAAGATTTTACTATAAGAAATGATATTTTTGTTTAATAATCTCATTTAAAGTATGAAAAAATCTTATCGTTAAATAGCTTGTATTAACAGACTATTAAAACAATTAAGCGCAAGTTAAAAATAGTTCGTAAATTCAATCATTATCTGTTATATTTATGATGAAAAGTTTATATGAGAAAAATGTGGAGGTGCCAGTGTTGCTGGCTGAGATAACATCCTTAAGATGTTGACTCTTAGAACCTGATCTGGGTGATGCCAGCGTAGGGAACAGTATCTCCTTTTAGATATGTTTTTTACAGCGCATTAACGCCCGGGTTATTATCCGGGCGTTTTCTTTTTGTATAAACCAAAAACAAAAGGGAGTATTAGTAAATGAAAAGATTAGTAGTTTTTTTAGTAGCTATTTGTTTAATGTTAACTGGGTGTGGTCAAAGTAAAACCGCGACTAGTGGAAAGGGCAAGCAATTAAAAAAGGTGACTGTCGTACTAGATTGGACACCAAATACAAATCATACGGGGCTATTTGTTGCGAAAGAAAAAGGATATTTTAAGGAACAAGGACTTGATGTAGATATTATCAGTCCAGGAGAAACAGGAGCAGATCAATTAGTTGCTTCAGGTAAAGCGGATTTTGGCGTTTCTTATCAAGAGTCAATTACACAGGCTAGAGTTCAAAATGTACCACTTGTTTCAATTGCAGCAGTTATTCAACATAATACTTCTGGTTTTGCATCGCCTGCGAAAAAAGAAATTAAGTCTCCAAAAGATTTCGTTGGTAAAACATATGGTGGATGGGGTTCACCGGTTGAAAAAGCCGTTTTAAAATCACTTATGTCAGAAGAACATGCGAATGTTAATAAGTTAAATATCGTTAATATGGGCGATGCTGATTTCTTTACAGCTGTAAAAAGAGATATCGACTTTGCTTGGATTTATCAAGGATGGACAGGTATTGAAGCTGAGCTTCGTGGAGAGAAGTTAAATATGATTTATTTAACAGATTATAGTAAAAAACTAGATTACTATACGCCAGTATTAGCTACAAACGAAAAAATGATTAGTAAAAACCCAAAAGTAGTAAAAGCGTTTGTTGCCGCTGCATCCAAAGGATATAACTTTGCGATTGATAACCCGAAGGAAGCTGCAGCGATTTTACTTAAAGATAATCCAGATCTAGATAAAAAATTAGTAGAAAAAAGCCAAGAGTGGTTAGCATCTAAATATAAAGACGATGCAAATCGTTGGGGTGAGCAAAAGTTAACGGTTTGGAAAAACTATGCAGATTTTTTAGCTGAAAATAAATTATTAGAAGGTAAATTTAAGCCAGAAGAAGCTTTTACAAATGAATTCTTACCAAAATAAGGAGGAGTAAAAATGAAAACTACATTAATGAGTGTTCAAATAATACCAAAAACAAATAATATTGAGGATGTCATTCCTGCAGTTGATGAAGCGATTAAGATTATTGATGAATCAGGTGTGAAATATCAAGTACAACCATTGGAAACAACAATGGAAGGTGATTTGAATGAATTATTACAAGTTGTTCAAAAAATGAATGAAAGAATGATCGAAATAGGTTGCCACAATGTTATAACTCAAATGAAAATCCTTTATCAACCACAAGGGATTACAATGGATGTGTTAACGGAGAAGTACCGTTAATGAAACGAAAAAATATGAAAGGATGGCAGCCATTTGTTGTCATCCTGCTTTTTTTAATCTGTTGGCAGCTCAGTATTAAAATTTGGAAAATAGAGCCTTGGCTATTGCCAGGACCAATTGCAATCTTTAAAGAAGGAATTCATTCTTTGGATTCTTTACTTCCACATATAACTTCTACAATTCAATTAACGATTATCGGATTGTTAATAGGGAGCTTACTAGGACTTTTAATAGCGTTTCTATTGCATTTAATACCAGGTGTAAAAAAAGCTTTTTATCCATTATTAATTCTTTCGCAAAATGTACCAATTATTGTATTGGCACCACTTTTAATTATTTGGTTCGGTTTTGGAGTACTACCAAAATTAATCATCATTTCACTTGTGTGTTTTTTCCCCATAACTGTTTCAGCATTGGATGGATTTCGACAAACACCAAGTGAGTTAATAAATTATATGAAAATGGCAGGAGCATCCAAAGCACAGATTTTTTGGAAAGTTGAATTTCCGTTTTCTCTACCTTCAATCTTTTCAGGCTTAAAGATTTCAGCTACCTATAGTGTAATGGGAGCAGTAATATCAGAATGGCTTGGAGCAAAATCAGGAATTGGAGTATATATGACTCTAGCTTCATCGTCATTTAGAACAGATCGAGTATTTGTTTCCATTTTTGTCATTATGTTTTTAAGTATGCTGTTCTTCTTCCTTATTGTAATGATTGAGCGATTTACTGTTAAATGGAAAATTAAAGGAGAGAAACAGAAATGACATTACAAGTGGAACAGCTATCAAAGGGTTATGGTAGTAATCAACAAGTACTAGACAATATTTCTCTTTATGTAAATGAAGGAGAATTTGTATCGATTTTAGGTCCATCTGGTAGTGGGAAAAGTACATTGTTCCATCTAATAGGTGGTTTATTAAAACCTGATTCTGGAGAAATAAAGTTAAATGGATCAATCATAAATGGTGAGCTTGGTCACATTAGTTTTATGCCACAGGATCATGCGCTTCTACCTTGGAGAACGGTATTGAAAAATATTGTTTTGTCGCAGGAATTAAAGCATAAACCTGACGAAACGTTAGCGAGAGATTGGCTTAAAAAGACAGGGTTAGAAAACTATGAAAATGCTTACCCTCATGAACTATCTGGTGGGATGAAACAAAGAGTTTCATTTTTAAGATCATTACTGGCACCGCAATCATTTATGTGTATGGACGAGCCTTTTTCAGCCTTAGATGAGTTTACTAGACTTGAAATGCAACAATGGCTTTTATCCATTTGGGAAAAGCAACGACGATCTATTTTATTAGTTACCCATAATATTGATGAAGCGCTGTTATTGTCTGATCGGATTTATATATTTTCTGACAAGCCCGCCAAAATCAAAGAAGAAATCATTGTGCCATTTCCAAGACCACGAAAAAAAGAATTATTATTAAGTGACGAATTTACGGCGTGGAAAAGAAAAATCTATTTGGCTTTAGAGAAGGAGTAGTACGATGAAAATGATAGATGCTCATATTCATTTAGATTCTTATGATGCTAGTCAAAGAGAAGAAATAGTAAATAGTACGGAAAGTCACGGAATCGAAGCAATCATTTCAGTTTCAATGGACTTAAAATCTAGTAAGAAAAATTTAGATTTTAAAAAACAAAATAATAATGTCTATCCAGCATTCGGATTTCATCCTGAACAACAGCTCCCTTCTGATAATGAGGTTGAAGAATTGATCGAATGGATGAAAGAACATCAGCATGAAATGGTCGCGATCGGGGAAGTTGGATTACCTTATTATAAGAATTTAGAAGAACTAATTGACTATGATCCTTATATTCAATTACTAGAAAAATTTATCTCACTTGCAAACGAGTTAAATAAGCCGATTGTATTACATGCAGTATACGAAGACGCCGAAATCGTATGTAATTTATTAGAAAAATATTTTATTCAAAAAGCTCATTTTCACTGGTTCAAGGGTGACGATCTTACAATTAGTCGGATGATAAAAAATGGGTATTTTATCTCAATTACACCAGATGTATTATATGAGAAAGAAATACAAGATCTAGTAAATAAGTATCCGATCGAGTTGATGATGGTTGAAACAGATGGACCGTGGCCATTTGAAGGACCTTTTGAAAATGAGTGGACACATCCTAAATTTATGCATCAATCGATTGAAAAGATTGCAGAGTTGAAAAATTTAGATTTAATAAGTGTTTATAAAATTTTGTATGAAAATACTAGAAGGTTTTATGGAATAGAAATTTAGGCAAATATTGATCGCATGAAAGAGGTTGTCTCATAAGTGTTCTTATGGGGCAACCTTTTTTATTTAGGTGAGCGGCGAGCAGTGTTTGTCCATTTTTATAAGAGTATGTGCTTTAACATAATAATAGAAAAACACGAACACTATGTGAACTATATTGATAAAGCTGTGAACTCGGTTGATATATTGCTGTTTCTCGTTGATATTTAGTAATTTCTCGTAGATATATTACAAAAACAGGTTGATATATTGCGATTTGATCGTCAAACCGAGCCATAATCACTAAAAACCACTCAAAACTTGGGAGTATAATGAACGAGAGATGAAAAAAGACAAAATAAATCCCCCTCTAGTAGTAAATCTATCCTGTTTTTAAGATAGGCTTTTTAAACTACTATAAGCAGGGATATAAATGTAAGCTTTTTATTTTAAGATAATCAGATATTTTACGAGCAAGAAAATAGTGAAATGTAAACATTAATTTCAATGTAAATACCAAAACCGGCATGTCGGTTAGAATGCCGGCAGTATGTTGGTTTGTAGAAGAATTCTACAAGTAACTACAGTTCAAGCTCTCCCATACGAAGAAGCTCAATAACTGCTTGTGATCGCCCCTTAACCCCAAGCTTCTGCATTGCATTTGAAATATGATTTCTCACAGTTTTTTCACTTATAAAAAGTTCTTCAGCAATTTCTCTTGTAGTCTTATCTTGAACAAGAAGCTCGAATACTTCTTTTTCACGCTTTGTGAGTGTGTGCTTTGTTTGATAGTCTCTATCCTTCAACTGTGCTAACCCTCCTTGCTTGACCGAGCTGTTCTTCGGATGGGTATTCATTTAGTCTTTTTATCATATGAACGATGTGCGTATTAGGTGAATATTTCCAGTAAATTTAGAACTAGATTTAAATTATTTATTTTTTTCTTTTTAGCTTGTTCTAAAAAATGTACATGCTCGTATAAATAATAAAAAAGCGTGGGGGGAGTATGGTGATGAAAAAAAGATTGTTAGTAACAGCTGCTGCAGTTTGTGGAATTGCGACAATGAGTGGATGTAGTTTACTTCCGACTAAATCTTCTACAGATATTGATCCGCCAAAAACTGTAGTTTATAAAAGTGATGAGCCTTCAAAACAAGTACAAGCAAAGAAAGAGGAAATGGTAAAAAGGGAATTGTATTTAATTGACCGTAATGGATATGTCGTACCGCAAACCTTCCAATTACCAAAATCTACAAGCTTGGCGAAGCAAGCGTTAGAGTATTTAGTAAAAGATGGTCCTGTTACTGATGAACTACCGAATGGCTTCCAAGCAGTTTTACCTCCTAATACGGAAGTGTTGGGGGTTACGCAAAAAGATGGAACTATTATTGCTGATTTTTCTCCGGAGTTTAAGCAATATCGTGCTGAAGATGAATTAAAAGTATTCCAAGCGGTCACTTGGACGTTAACTCAGTTTGATAATGTTACAAAAGTAAAGATTCGAGTAAATGGGAAAGAACTAGCTTCTATGCCAGTAAATAAAGCACAGATTGGCGATGGGCTGACAAGAGATGATGGGATTAATTTTGATAAAGGCAACATCGTGGATATTATGAACTCTCGCCCAGTTACTTTATACTATGTTTCTCAAGGTGAAATGGGAGACACTTATTATGTCCCTGTTACAACAAGAATTTCAAATGCTGAATCAGATTCTTATTCAGCAATAGTAAGTGAACTAATACAAGGGCCTTCAGAATATTCAAATTTAATTTCAGATTTTGGTGCAGATACGAAATTAGTCAGTCAACCTGTCTTTAAAGGTGGCAAGCTAGTGCTTAACTTTAACGAAGGAATCTATGGCAATATTGCAAAAAGTATGATCAATAATGACGTATTACAGCCACTCGTTCTTTCTTTAACAGAGCAAAAAGGAGTTAAATCCATTGAGATTCAAATTAATGGCAAGCTAACTGCTTTAGACCAACAAGGCAAACCATTAAGCCAACCAGTATCTAGACCTAAAGACGTAAATACGAAAAAACTATAAAGCAAAAGAGATCAGTTAATAGGATTTGGTGAATAAGCAAAAGACAGTTTTTTACTGCCCATTGCATATTCCTTATTCCTTTACGAATTATTTACCTGCATTTAAAGCCTTGAACATTTTGTTCAAGGTTTTTTCACATTAAGCGAGTTTTCTTTACATTTATCTTATTAATTACATTTAATTAGTAGAAATGAAATCGTATTTTTGTCTATACTAGTAATTGGAAGATTTTGTAGGAGGAACAAACATGACAAGAACAGATGGAAGATTAAATAATGAACTAAGACCAATTGAGATTATTACTCATTATACGAAGCATGCTGAAGGCTCTGTGCTTATTTGCGTTGGTGATACAAAAGTAATTTGTAATGCTACTGTTGAGGACCGTGTACCTCCATTTTTAAGAAATAGTGGAAAAGGTTGGATTTCAGCGGAATATTCTATGTTACCTAGGGCTACGCAAGACCGTACAATTCGCGAGTCATCTAAAGGAAAAGTTACTGGTCGTACGATGGAAATTCAACGTTTAATCGGTAGAGCTTTAAGAGCGGTAGTTGATTTAGAAGCACTTGGTGAAAAGACAATTTGGATTGATTGTGATGTTATACAAGCAGATGGAGGAACTAGAACTGCTTCTATTACTGGAGCGTTTGTTGCAATGATGCTTGCCTTTGATAAATTAGTTAAAATGGATAAATTAAAATCTTATCCAGTAAAAGATTATTTGGCGGCAACTTCTGTTGGTATTTTAGAAGAAGTTGGACCAGTACTAGATTTGTATTATGTAGAAGATTCAGCTGCAAGTGTCGATATGAATATTATAATGACTGGGAAAGGTCAGTTTGTTGAATTACAAGGTACTGGTGAAGAAGCGACTTTTTCTAGAGAAGAATTAAATGAATTACTATCATTAGGGGAGTTAGGTGTTAATTCTCTAATTGAAAAACAAAAAGAAGTATTATTACAAGAAGGCATTAAGTTCCAATCATAATTTCGAGGAGAGACTTTAAGGATGGATACGATCATTATTGCGACTAATAACAAGGGTAAGGTGAAGGACTTTGAAGCTCTTTTTAACCCAATGGGATTTCAAATTAAATCTTTAAAAGACTTTCCTGGAATTCAAGAAGTTGAGGAGACAGGAACTACATTTGAAGAGAATGCGATTTTAAAAGCTGAGTATTTAGCTAATGAGTTAAAAACACCTGTTATTGCGGATGACTCTGGTTTAATAGTTGATGCACTTGAAGGTAGACCTGGTGTTTATTCTGCTCGATATGCTGGATTACATAAGAGTGATGAAGATAACTTACAAAAAGTAGTAAGCGAGCTAAATGGAGTTTTCCCTGGTAAAAGAACTGCGCGATTTTATTGTGCCTTAGCTTTAGCGGTTCCTGGTAAAGAAACAATCACTGTAAATGGAACAGTTGAGGGGTATATTGCCAATGAAAAAAGAGGAACAAACGGTTTTGGCTACGATCCGATATTCTTTTTGCCCGAATTAGATAAAACAATGGCTGAATTAACAACAGAGGAAAAAGGTGGCTTAAGCCATCGAGCAAATGCAATTAAATCATTAATGAATGTGATAAATAATGAAGGTAAAGAATTTTTATTTAGAGGAACAAATTAATGAAAGTATTAATTGTAAGTGACAGTCACGGATTGACGAAACCGTTGCAAGAAATCGCTGACCAATATCGAGACAGTGTAGATTTAATGATCCACTGTGGAGATTCGGAATTAGAGTTAAATGCTAAAGAATTAAAAGATTACAATGTAGTTCGAGGTAATTGTGATTTTCGAGGAGAATTCCCTGAAGAATTTATTCATCATGGAAATGAACATACAATCTTTGCTACTCATGGCCATTTACATGAAATAAAGCAGTCATTACAAAAGCTATATTATCGTTGTAAAGAAGTTGGAGCGACAATCGCATGTTTCGGTCATTCACATGTATTAGGAGCCGAGGTAATTGAAGGGGTACTTTTTATCAATCCTGGTAGTATTCTTTTACCTAGAATGAGGAAAGAAAAGACATATGCAATTCTTGAAACAATAGATAAGAAAGTAAATGTTACGTTTTATAATACTGACGGCACGGAACTTATCACTACTTCGTTTGAAATATAATAAAAAATGGAGGTTAGTAGCTATTAGCTGCTAACCTTATTTAAAAGCGAAAAATTTGTAAGTACTAAAAGCCATATAGCCTTAATAAAATAAGGTAATTCTAGGTGATTTAAAAAATTTCCTTTATTTTGGAAAAAAGTTTAAAAATAGTGTTGACTTTCTTTTGCCTAGCGACTATACTAAGTTATGTCGACAGGGGATGTCGCAAAGAAATAAAAAATATGCGGGTGTAGTTTAATGGTAAAATAGAAGCCTTCCAAGCTTCGGTCGTGGGTTCGATTCCCATCACCCGCTCCATATGTCCTGGTAGCTCAGCAGGATAGAGCAACGGCCTTCTAAGCCGTCGGTCGGGGGTTCGAATCCCTCCCAGGACGTCCAAAAGACACTTGTTTTACGTAATGTAAAATAAGTGTCTTTTTTTGTATTTTAACCAATTTCCAAATTATTGAAGAATGACGAATTATTTTAAAAAAAGTGTAACAATAATACTACATAAAACAAAAAGTATTAGAGATCCATAACAGAAGTGAATGATTTGTAAATAGACTCTAATAGTATTTAGATATGATATTCTAAAATAAAAAAAGTGTGGAGTGATATAAATGAACGAAAAAGAATTTTGGGGTTTAATTTCAAAAATGCATATTGTTGAAGAACCTTATGAGTGGGTAATAAGTCATTTAGCGAAACAGTCAGATGAGGAAATAGCTGGTTTTGAAATTCAGTTTGAAACCGCGTTTTCTAATGCGTATAATTCAAAGTTACTAGGAGCTGCATGGGTTACTATGGGAGGTTGTTCTGAAGATTCATTTGCTCAATTTAGAGCTTGGTTAATTGGTCAGGGTGAACAAGTATATAAGAAAACGTTAAATGAACCGGATTATTTAGCTGAATATATCTTCCCAATTTATGAAGAAGAGGGACTGACTCCAGAATTAGAGGAGATGCTAGATTTGGCATTACAAGCATTTACGATAAAGCGTAAAGGCGATGAAGATTGGGATGATCAGTTGTGGAATGAGTTTAATTCACTAATAGAAAGCAAGGGTTATCATTACCCAGAACAACAATTAACAGTGGATTGGAAGTCGAATGACGAATTAAAAAGTAAATTTCCAAATTTATGGAAACGATTTGGTCAAAAGCCATTAGGACATTAATATGTGGGTAAAATAGATTCAGTCAGAAAGTGGATTGAATAAAGAATTTAATTAGACTGTTAATATAAGTATCTTTCATATTTTAAATAAAATTAATTCATGATACACTTTTTCATAACTAGATTGTGCAGAGAATAACAAATGTTAGGGGGAGAGTAGTATGGAAGACAATATTGTCTTTTTTCCTAAACTAAAGGATCGGATAATAAATTTAGGTAAGAAAGCGTTAGAAGAAAAAGATTTTATTAAAGCGTTAAAGTTATGTGATCAATTAAAGGAAATGAATCAGCATAATTCACAAACAGAACTAGCTGCAGTTGCATGCTTATTGGAAGGTAATCGGGCTAAGGAAGCTAGAGAAAGATGCGAGGAATTAGTTTTCGGTCCATTTGAAAGTGATGAAGCGATTGAAATATACATAAGTATTTTGTTTCAAATAAAAGAATACGAAGAATTACAAAGAAGTATAAAAAGACTGCTTACTCAAAATCGCATTGATGAAAATCAAATGGATAAATTTCAAGCGATGCTAACATTGTCTAAAAAAGTAGTTTCAGATCGTGAAGGCGGAAAGTTCCAAACGCTTGATTTACATAATTTAGTCGAAAATTCAGAGCCGATTAATAAACAACTAGAACTAATTAATGAATTACGAGCAACGGATTGTACGCTTGTTTTAAATCAAATTGGTGATATTTTAAAAAGCTCTAAAGCTAACCCTTTAATTCAAAGTTTTATTTTATTTATATTACAAGAACAATCCATTGAAAAAGACTTTGAAATCAACAAAGTAAACCAACGAATGACTTGGAATGTAACAATTTCAGTAGATGAACACAACTCTTTTGTAGATGCAATTTTAAAAAAATTAAGTGAAATATTAGAAAGTGAAAACCCTTCAGCATTTGAAATTGCAAAAGAACACTTTCGACATTTTATGACGATCTACTTTCCTTTCGTACCAATGCCGGCTGAAGTAAATACATGGGCAGCATGCTTTTATTACATTGTTCAACAATATTTTGATCACGATGTAGACGAAGAAGAACTAAAAGACTTATTTAATGTAGAATACTTTCCAGTAAAAAGTGCAATTGCTTTAGTAAAGCGTTTTGAGGACGAAGGATATTTTAACATAACGAATTAGTTAGAGCTTAAATAGTTCTTTGACTATGAGTTGTAGTATTTTTGGTGATCCAGTAACCATTGATCTTAAGACTGAGATTAAAAAATCCTAATATTTTTGCTTTAGATTTGAAATATCAAAATAGGAAATATTGAAACAAAAAAGTAATGTGTTATAATAGAATGGTTGTAGCGACTATTTACTTAATTATACCTGCATGATCTTGGGAAAACGGACAGGCATGTATAGTACGAAAATACGTAAACACATATATATTTTTAGATAATTTTGGAGGGAACTAACAATGACTGCTAAATGGGAAAAATTAGAAGCTAACGTTGGTCTATTAACTGTAGAAGTTGAAGCTTCTGAAGTAGATAAAGGTTTAGATGCAGCTTTCAAAAAAGTTGTAAAAACAATGAACGTACCTGGATTCCGTAAAGGGAAATTACCACGTCCAATGTTCGAACAAAAATTTGGTGTTGAAGCACTTTACAATGATGCTTTAGATGTAATCTTACCAGAAGCTTACAGCAAAGCTATTGAAGAAGTTGGTATTGAGCCAGTTGACCGTCCAGAAGTTGACGTTGAGCAAATGGAAAAAGGTAAAACTTTAATCTTCAAAGCAAAAGTAACTGTAAAACCTGAAGTAAAATTAGGCGAATACAAAGGCTTAGAAGTTGAAGAAATAGATGCAACTGTATCTGAAGAAGACGTACAAGCTGAATTAACTGCTTTACAAGAGAAACAAGCTGAGTTAGTAGTTAAAGAAGATGGTACTGTTGAAAACGGCAATACAGCTGTAATTGATTTCGAAGGTTTCGTTGATGGCGTAGCTTTCGAAGGTGGTAAAGGTGAAAACTATCCACTAGAAATCGGTTCTGGTTCTTTCATTCCTGGATTTGAAGAAGCTTTAATCGGCGCAAAATCAGGTGTAGAAACTGATGTTAATGTAACATTCCCAGAAGAATACCACAGTGCTGAGTTAGCAGGAAAATCTGCAACTTTCAAAGTAACTGTTCATGAAATTAAAGCGAAAGAACTTCCTGAGTTAAATGATGAGTTTGCTAAAGACGTAAACGATGAAGTTGAAACTTTAGAAGCTCTTAAAGCTAAAATCAAAGCTGACTTAGAAGAGTCTAAAAAAGCTCAAGCTGAAGGTAGCTTACGTGATGCTTTAGTTCAAAAAGCGGCTGAAAATGCTGAAGTTGAAATCCCAGAAGTAATGTTCGAAAGCCAAGTTGACCGTATGGTTAAAGATTTTGAACAACGCATTTCTGGTCAAGGATTAAACTTAGAGCTTTACTACCAATTCACTGGTACTAAAGAAGAAGATCTTCGCACTCAAATGCGTCAAGATGCTGAAGCTCGTGTAAGAATCGACTTAACAATCGATGCAATCATCGAAGCTGAAAAAATTGATGCAACTGAAGAAGAAATGAACGAAGAATTAACTCGTTTATCTGCAATGTACAACATTCCTTCTGAGCAATTAGTAACTATGCTTGGTGGAACTGACGCAGTACGTGATGATATCCAAATCCGTAAAGCTGTTGAGTTATTAGTAGATAGCAGAAAAAAATAAGCGTTATATAAACATACAAAGATTCAAACAAGGCGCGAAATTTTTCGTGCCTTGTTTTTAAATAAAATGAAATATTTGGTAATAAGAACTGTTTCCTTTAAAACACACATATACATATGTTAGAATCTGTTATACAGATTTTTAAAATTTTTTGTGGCTATACTAAAAATAATTCTTTAAAAGAAGGATTATCTACTTTACATTAGAATATATATATTCTAAAAATTTAAATAATTTTAGAGCAGTAAATAATTGCATTGTTTATTTTGTATGCTATCATATAGCTACAAGATACATATTTTTTGGATTACATACATATTGAGTGGTTTTAGAAATTTTAGAGGGAGTGAACATATGTTCAAGTTTAATGAAGAAAAAGGACAGCTAAAATGTTCGTTCTGTGGAAAGTCACAGTCTCAGGTTAGAAAATTAGTTGCTGGACCTGGTGTTTATATTTGTGACGAGTGTATTGAGCTTTGTACTGAAATTGTTCAAGAAGAATTAGCAAAAGAAGAAGAAGTAGAGTTTAAAGATGTTCCAAAACCGAAAGAAATTTGTGAAATTCTTGATGAATACGTAATCGGCCAGGACAATGCCAAAAAAGCGTTATCTGTAGCTGTGTACAATCATTACAAACGTATTAATTCAAACAGCAAAATCGATGAGGTTGAACTATCAAAAAGTAATATTGCGATGATTGGGCCAACTGGTAGTGGTAAAACATTATTAGCTCAAACTTTAGCGCGTATTTTAAATGTACCATTTGCGATTGCTGATGCAACTTCATTAACAGAAGCGGGATATGTTGGGGAAGATGTTGAAAACATTCTCCTTAAATTAATCCAAGCAGCTGATTATGATGTTGAACGAGCTGAAAAAGGTATTATTTATATCGATGAAATTGATAAAGTTGCACGTAAGTCTGAAAATCCTTCAATTACACGTGACGTGTCAGGTGAAGGTGTTCAGCAAGCACTTTTAAAAATTCTTGAAGGAACTGTTGCAAGCGTACCTCCACAAGGTGGTCGTAAGCATCCACATCAAGAATTCATTCAAATTGACACAACAAATATCTTATTTATTTGTGGTGGAGCATTTGATGGAATTGAACAGATCATCAAACGTCGTTTAGGTAAAAAGGTAATTGGTTTTAGTGGCGATTCTGAAAAGAGCGATTTAAGCTCAAAAGAAATCTTAAACCACGTATTACCAGAAGACTTATTACGTTTTGGGTTAATCCCTGAATTTATTGGTCGTTTACCAGTTTTAGCTAATTTAGAGCAACTTGATGAAGAATCATTGGTTGAAATTTTAACGAAACCAAAAAATGCTTTAATTAAGCAATACCAAAAATTACTAGAACTAGACCAAGTTGATCTTGAGTTTGAGGAAAAAGCTCTTACTGAAATTGCTAAAAAGGCAATTGAGCGTAAAACTGGGGCTCGTGGACTACGTTCTATTATTGAAGGTATTATGTTAGATATTATGTTTGAATTACCTTCTCGCGAAGATATTCAAAAATGTATTATCTCTGCAGAAACTGTTAAATCTGGTGCAGCTCCAAAACTTGTATTAGAAGATGGAACAGAGTTAGATTTAAAAAATAAAGAAAAGAAAAATAAATTAGCGTAAATGAAAAAACCAAATGCACTTTTGCATTTGGTTTTTTATTTTGGAGTTATGTAAAAAATACTGAATCTCCTAAAGAGTGTTGAGTAACCTTTCACGTTGTAGTGTCTTTAAAACCATAGACTAAAGATAAGTTAATTTTAAATTATGGTTTATCCTTCCATTTCACGGGCGATACTAAAAGTAATTTCTACTTCAGTGGAGGGGTAAAAAATGAGTTTTACAACAATTATA
This sequence comes from Bacillus sp. AFS002410, assembly GCF_002556365.1. NCBI lineage: Bacteria > Bacillati > Bacillota > Bacilli > Caryophanales > Bacillaceae > Bacillus > Bacillus sp. AFS002410. The sequence continues at coordinate 44,029 of NZ_NUEU01000028.1, read as the reverse complement.
TTATTAGCTCAACTTGCATTAGGTACAATCGTTGCATTGTATTTTATTCATTTATTAAAAGGTCAACGGACAACAAAAGTTTCAATCGACAGAGAATCAAAAAAAGAAATGGAACAATTACGTAAGTTAAAATCAATTTCTTTAACTGTACCATTAGCAGAAAGAGTTAGACCGAGTTCTTTTGATGATATTGTTGGCCAAGAGGATGGAATTAAGGCTTTAAAAGCTTCATTATGCAGTGCAAATCCTCAACATGTAATCATTTATGGACCACCTGGTATAGGGAAAACGGCTGCAGCTAGACTTGTATTAGAGGAAGCTAAAAAGAGTCCGAATACTCCATTTAAACCAGATGCGGTCTTTATTGAATTAGACGCAACAACAGCTCGTTTTGATGAAAGAGGGATTGCTGATCCTTTAATTGGTTCAGTACATGATCCAATTTATCAAGGTGCAGGTGCAATGGGGCAAGCGGGAGTTCCGCAGCCTAAAAAAGGTGCTGTTACGGATGCACATGGAGGTATTTTATTTATAGATGAGATTGGGGAGCTTCATCCAATTCAAATGAATAAAATGCTAAAAGTTCTTGAAGACCGTAAAGTTAAATTTGAAAGTGCTTACTATCAAGAAGAGAATCCATCGATTCCAGCACATATTCATGAAATTTTTAAACATGGTTTACCGGCGGATTTCAGATTAGTTGGTGCTACTACAAGATCACCTGATGAAATACCTCCAGCAATACGTTCACGTTGTTTAGAAATATTTTTCAGAGAGTTAGAACAGGATGAAATTCAAGCTGTTGCTAAACGATCGGCAGAAAAAATTGAAATAAGCATTTCAGAAAAAGCTCTAGAATTAGTTGGTACATATGCTAAAAATGGTCGAGAAGCAATTAATCTAATTCAATTAGCCGGTGGAATGGTTTTAACTTCTGGAAGAAAAGAATTAATAGAGGATGATATTCAGTGGGTAGTTTCTGTAAGTAGATTATCACCTAGATTAGTAAACAAAATTCCAGAAGTTCCAACTGTTGGTTTAGTAAACGGTTTAGCGGTTTATGGAGCAAATATTGGTGCTTTATTACCAATAGAAGTAAGTGCAATGAAGGCAAAAGAAATTGGTAAAGGTTCAATTACGATAACTGGAATTGTTGAAGAAGAAAGCTTGGGTAATCAATCTAAATCAATTCGCAGAAAAAGTATGGCAAAAGGCTCTTTAGAAAATGTTACAACAATCTTACGTAAAATTGGTGTACCGATCGATGATTATACAATTCACATCAATTTTCCAAGCGGTGCTCTAATTGATGGACCATCTGCTGGGATTGCGATGGTAGTCGGAATATTTTCAGCAGTTAATAATGTTCCAGTATTAAATACGATTGCTTTGACTGGAGAAATGAGCATACAAGGTGATGTGAAGCCTGTAGGTGGCGTTCCAGAAAAAGTTAAGGCGGCTATTAAAGCAGGAGCTACAAAAATTATTGTTCCAAAAGAGAACGATCAAGCTTCATTACATCAATTTAAAGATGTAGAAATTTTAGCTGTTGATCGCATTGAAAAAGTTCTTCATGAGGTCTTTAAAGATAACTGGAAATTTGACATACCAACTCAAACTAAAAATGACTTCCAGCAATTAACATTGTTTGAAGAGAATCAATCGCAATCTATGTAGATAAAAATAAGTGTTCGAATCATTTCATTTTGAATAAATAAAGAATACAAACTCTTTTTGTATTCTTTTTATCAATGAAGTGGTGCGAACACTTTTTATTTGGTTTTCACTCGTTTTTTAGTTAATAGAAGATAATCGTTATGAAATCATATTAATAGGTTGTGTTCTAGGCCGATATTGACTGTTTATTTCTTTTCCACATTTCTTTTAATGCATATCATTGTAAATGATATGAGTGTTAAGGTAAAATAACTAGATAGAATGAAAAACTTGGAGGTGTAACGTAAATGAATGTTACAAAAGAAAAAGTTGTACCCCTCCTACCTTTAAGAGGAATTAGTGTATTTCCTGCCACTATTGCACATCTAGATGTAGGAAGAATGAAGTCGATTAAAGCAATACAAGAAGCTGATGAGTTAGATCATTTAATTTTTGTTGTTACTCAAATAGATGCAGATACTGAAAATCCAAAGATCGACGAATTGTACCAATTTGGAACGCTAGCTAAATTAACGCAAAAAATTACGCTTCCAAACGGAACGGTTCGAATTACTGTCGAAGGATTACACAGAGGAAAGATTAAATCAATAATTGATCAAAATGATTTCTTAACTGCGAAGGTAGAAGAATACCCAGATGTAGAAGATGAATCTAAAGAGTTACGTGCTTTAATGAGAACTTTATTGCAGCATTTTAAACAATATAGCAAATTGTCTAAGCGAATTTTGCCTGAGACAATCGCTTCTATTGTTAAACAAGAGCGCCCGGGTAATCTTGCGGATGCAATGATTGATTCAATTCCATTAAGAGAAGAAGAAAAACAAAAAATATTAGCAACAATTGACGTTACCGAAAGAATACATATTATCTTAAATTTCCTTCAGGATGAAAAGGAATTATTAAAGCTTGAAGAGAAAATTGGTCTTCAAGTAAAGAAAAATATTGATAAGACACAAAAAGAGTATTTTTTAAGAGAGCAATTAAAAGTTATTCAACGTGAACTAGGCGATCGCGAAGGTAAAACAGAAGAAGTTGATAAGTTTTTAACGAAAATTGAAGAAGCAAATATGCCTGAAGAAACGAAAGAAGTTGTCTTAAAAGAATTAGCTAGATATGAAAAATTACCTCCAAATGCTGCAGAAGCAGGAGTAGTTCGTACATATTTAGAATGGATGGTAGCTATACCATGGTCAAAACAAACAGAGGACACACTAGATATCCATCGTTCAGAAAAGATACTAAATAACGAGCACGAAGGTCTTGATAAAGTTAAAGAGCGAATATTAGAGTATTTAGCTGTACAACAACTTACAAATTCATTACGTGGCCCAATTTTATGTTTAGCTGGACCTCCAGGGGTTGGTAAAACTTCTTTAGCTAAATCAATTGCAAACGCATTGTCTAGAAATTTTGTACGCGTTTCACTTGGTGGTGTAAGAGATGAATCAGAAGTAAGAGGACATAGAAGAACGTATATCGGGGCAATGCCAGGTCGCATTATTCAAGGGATGAAGAAAGCAGGGACAAAAAATCCTGTATTCTTACTTGATGAAATTGATAAAATGTCTAGTGACTTTAGAGGCGATCCATCTTCAGCGATGCTAGAAGTACTTGACCCAGAACAAAATAATACTTTTAGTGATCACTATATTGAAGAGCCATTCGATTTGTCTCAAGTTTTATTTGTGGCAACTGCAAATGATTTATCAACTATTCCAGGGCCATTAAGAGATCGAATGGAAATTATTACTTTATCTGGTTATACTGAGCTTGAAAAAGTTAATATTGCCAAAAAGCACTTATTCCCTAAAAAATTAGCCGAGCATGGCTTAAATAAATCAACTGTTCAAATTCGCGAAAGTGCATTGAGCTCAATAATACGCCATTATACGCGTGAAGCAGGAGTAAGGTCTTTAGAACGAGTTCTTGCAACATTATGTAGAAAAGCTGCTAAATTGATTGTTTCAAATGAAAGACAAAAAATAATTTTTACTGACAAGAATATTGAAGAATTCTTAGGTAAGAAAACATTCTCATACGGTCAAATGGAAAGTGAAGATCAAATCGGTGTAGCTACAGGTTTAGCGTATACTGCATTTGGTGGAGACACACTTTCTATTGAAGTATCACTATATCCTGGAAAGGGTAAGCTAACCTTAACTGGTAAGCTAGGGGATGTAATGAAAGAGTCAGCACAGGCTGCGTTTAGTTATATTCGCTCTAAGGCTGAAGAACTAAATATTGAACAAAATTTCCATGAGAAATATGATATCCATATCCATGTTCCAGAAGGTGCTGTACCAAAAGACGGTCCTTCAGCAGGTATTACGATGGCAACTGCATTGATTTCAGCATTAACAAATAAACCAATCCGAAAAGAAGTAGGGATGACGGGAGAAATCACATTACGTGGTCGCGTATTACCTATCGGAGGATTAAAAGAAAAAATGCTTAGTGCGCATCGTGCAGGTTTAACTACAGTAATCATACCAAAAGAAAATGAAAAAGATTTAGAAGATGTGCCGCCAATGGTGAAAGAAGGTTTAACAGTTATACCTGTTTCCCATTTAGATGAAGTGCTGGCACATGCAATAGTAGGAGTGAAAAAATGAAAGTAACAACAGCGGATATTGTCATTAGTGCAGTCCGACCAAATCAATATCCAGATACTCAATTTCCCGAAATCGCTTTAGCAGGTCGTTCAAATGTTGGGAAATCTTCGTTTATAAATAAAATGTTAAATCGTAAAGCATTAGCTCGTACGTCATCAAAGCCAGGAAAAACGCAAACATTAAATTTCTTCTTAATAAATGAACAGCTGTTTTACGTTGACGTTCCAGGTTATGGTTATGCTAAAGTTTCTAAAAAGGAACGAGAAGCATGGGGCAAAATGATTGAAACATATATTACAACTCGTGAACAATTAAGAGCTGTCATTTTATTAGTAGATTTACGTCATTCACCAACCCAAGATGATGTAATGATGTATAATTTCTTAAAGCATTACGGTATTCAAGTAATTGTTGTAGCAACAAAAGCAGATAAAATCCCTAAGGGTAAGTGGGAGAAACATGCGAAAGTTGTACGTGAAACGTTACAGATTGAAGAAGGGGATGAATTAATTTTATTCTCATCTGAAATTGGTCTTGGTAAAGAAAAAGCATGGTCTGCAATAGAGCGTGCGTGTAAATAAAAAATGCTGGTGGNNCCACCAGCATTTTTTATTTATGTAAAAAAGATGATAAATTTTTTAAGTAATATGTATAGTTATTGAACTGAATGAAACAATTAGAATAGATAAAATTAATATGGAAACATAATAAAAAGATATAAGTTTTTTCCTAAACGTGAGGAAATATAACATGGACACTCTTAGCATCTTATTTTTTAGAGAATAAAAGATATAATCCGACTACTGCAATGAAAATTGGCCAGTATTGTTGAAAATAAGAAACTTGTGACTGAAGTGAACTAAGCATTGATGAAAGCTTATCATTAAAAAGAAAAAATAAAGACATAATAAATAATAGTAAACCAGGTAATAAGTCACTTCTGCTTTTTTGGGATTGCAATAACATACCAAACGAGATAATTAGTGTAAGAACGGACCAATGGTTAGGCCAACTTTGAAAATGCTTGATTGCATAAAAATGAATTCCAAAACCAAGAACTACAACCCCTGGGAATACATATTGGAATTCACGACCTTTAAAGGCTTGAACTAGAAGTGCAATACCTGTTATGACGATCGGTGTAGTCCAATAAGTAAAAAAATGTAGTGCAGGGACATGCCATTTTGAAACAAGATAATAAGTGCCAAAGCCAATTAATAAGATTCCAATAAATAATCGATTTTTTTTCATAGTAACTCCCGTTTAACATTATTTGTAATCACTTTTATTTAAAAATTAATGTATAATAAACTTTGGATATAGTTCATATTATAATTCGGATTAAAAATTCTACAATTTATTACATTTATGATAGCATATTGAAGTGGAACATATTTATGATATGATATTTTGCTAAGTAAATATAGATATAAAACATCGTTTGTACAAGTTTTTTTTAGGGGGGCTTTAGGGATGCACATCATTACAATAGGGATAAATTATAAGACTGCCCCGGTTGAAGTGCGGGAAAGGGTAGCGTTTTCTCCAAATGAACTTCAAGATGCAATGGATTCATTAAAAAATGAAAAAAGCATTTTGGAAAACATTATTGTTTCTACTTGTAATCGTACAGAGATTTATGCAGTTGTTGACCAAATTCATACAGGTCAATATTATATGAAACGTTTTCTATTACAACGATTTGGATTAAAAGATGAGGAATTATCACCATATTTAATTATTAGAACAGGAAATGATGCAATTAGCCATTTATTTAACGTAGTTTGTGGCTTAGATTCAATGGTAATTGGTGAAACTCAAATTCTTGGACAAGTAAAAGATAGTTATTTACTTGCTCAAGAGAATAATGTAATTGGTACTATTTTTAATCAGCTATTTAAACAAGCAATTACATTTGCAAAAAAAGTTCATTCTGAAACTGGTATCGGTGAAAATGCAGTTTCTGTAAGTTATGCTGCTGTTGAACTTTCTAAAAAGATTTTTAGTAATTTAAAAGGCTGTAACGTTCTAATCGTTGGTGCTGGAAAAATGAGTAACTTAGCTTTACAAAACCTATATTCTCAAGGTGTAGGGAAAGTTACAGTAATTAATCGAACTGTTGAAAATGCGATTAAGCTTGCTGATCAATTTAATGGAATCGGAAAAGGATTAGAATCACTAGAAAACTCCTTAAAAGAAGCAGATATCGTTATTAGTTCAACTGGCTCAAAAGAATATGTGATTACTGAGAAAATGATAAACCGTATTGAAAAAGCAAGAAAAGGTAAAGCTTTATTCTTAGTAGATATCGCAGTACCAAGAGATATCGAGCCATCAATTCATAATATTGATAGTGCGTTTTTATACGATATTGATGATCTTCAAGGGATTGTTGCAGAGAATTTAGCCGAACGTGAGCGAGAGGCAGTAGAAGTTAAAAAGGCAATCAATGAAGAAATTGATAATTTCCAATGTTGGTTATCAATGTTAGGTGTCGTTCCAGTTATCTCTGCTTTACGTGAAAAAGCATTGGATATTCAGGCAGATACTATGTGCAGTCTTGAACGAAAATTACCTCATTTATCTGATCGAGACTTAAAAATTATCCAAAAGCACACGAAGAGTATTGTGAATCAACTTTTACGTGACCCAATTATGAAAGCAAAAGAAATGGGTACATCTAAACACTCAGAAGCACAAATTTCACTTTTTAAAGAAATATTTAATTTAGATGAAATATTAGAAGAAGCTAATGATGAAAAATACATGCAAACTAAACAAGAAAAAGAGACGATTTCTTTAAAACAAAGCTTAGGGTATTTATGAGGTTTAGATAATGGCGCTTTTGGAAAGTAGTTTTATTTACCACTTATTAATATTATTGTTTGCATGGAGTATCGTTTTTTCTTTTATAGATTTTATAGATTCAAACAGAATGGCAAGTAAAGTGGCATTTTATTTGCTTGCAATTGTTTGGGTGTTTTCTACTATTTTAATGATTTATACGATTAGCTATTATAGTTTATATTCCTTTATCACTTCTAGAGAAGGTCTATATATTTATGTATGGATCATTATCTCATTATCAATGATTATTAATTGGTTAGTAAAACTAGAGTATTTAGTTTTCTTTACAAATGTTGTTTCATTTTTAGTATTTTCATTATCCATTCTAATTCCAAAGGCTGGGAAAACGGCTACATCAGTTGAACACTTAAAATCGGAATTATTATATACCCATATTGGGTTAGCTTTTTTAGCGTACGGTGCTTTTACACTGTCCTTTATTTTTTCAGGAATGTACATTTTTCAATACGTTTTATTAAAAAAGAAGAAATGGTCAACGCATTTAAAGAAATTGGGGAGTTTAGGTAAGTTGGAAAAAATGTTTATTACATTTAACTTATTTGGTGTCCCTCTTATGCTAACTTCCCTTATTTTAGGGGCAAGTATTCGATTACACACATTTGTTTGGTATGATATGAAAGTAATAGGCTCAGTTTTCGTTTTAATCATGTATAGTACATTTATGTATTTAAAAGTAAGCAACCGTTTCTATGGCAAATCTCTTTGCATATTTAACATCTGTTGCTTTTTAGTATTGTTCGGAAATTATGTTGTTTCAAATCTATATTCAACGTTTCATTTATGGAGTACGTAAGGAGCTGTAAACTATGCGAAAAATAGTAGTTGGTACAAGAAGAAGTAAACTAGCATTAACACAAACGAAATGGTTTGTTGAGAAGCTTAAGGAAGTTGCGCCTGATTATGAATTTGAGTTAAAAGAAATTGTTACAAAAGGTGATGTAATACTTGACGTAACTCTTTCAAAAGTTGGTGGCAAAGGTTTATTCGTAAAAGAAATCGAACATGCAATGCTTACGAATGAAATTGATTTAGCTGTACATAGTATGAAGGATATGCCTGCAATTTTACCCGAAGGTTTAATGATAGGCTGTACTCCTAAGCGTGTTGATCCTCGTGATGCTTTACTTTCAAATAGTGGAAAAGGATTAATGGAGCTAGAAGAAGGAGCAATCGTTGGGACAAGTAGTTTAAGAAGAAGTGCTCAAATTAAGGCAGTACGCCCAGATATACAAATTAAATGGATTCGTGGAAATATCGATACGCGTATTCAAAAGCTTAAAGACAATGAATATGACGCGATCATTTTAGCAGCAGCTGGCTTAAAAAGAATGGGATGGGCTGAAGAAAGCATTACAGAGTATATCGATGAAACAATCTGTGTTCCAGCAGTAGGTCAAGGTTCTCTTTCTATCGAATGTCGTGAAAATGATGCCGAAATCCGTGAACTATTAAATAGACTAAATGATGATTTAACATATACAACAGTAGAAGCTGAACGTGTATTTCTTCATAAAATGGAAGGTGGTTGCCAAGTTCCGATAGCAGGATTTGCAACGATCAACGAACAAAATGAAATCTCGTTAACAGCTTTAGTAGCAAAACCAGATGGATCAATCATTTTAAAAGAGACAGTTAAAGGTACTGATCCAACAGAAATTGGTGAAAAAGCTGCAAAACTATTAACTGAACGTGGAGCTAAGGATATTATTGATTCTGTAAAAGAGGCAGCGGATGAATAATTCCTTAAATGGAATAAACATTTTAGTGACAAGGGCAGAGCATCAAGCTGATGAATTTAATCATTTAATTCATCAGCTTGGTGGATGTCCTATTAATCTTCCACTTCAAAAAATTGTTAAAAGTAATATTTCAATCAATGAATTAGAAAACTTAATTGATGAAACAGATTGGATCTTATTTACTAGCGTTAATTCGGTAAATTACTTTGTGCAATATATTACATATGAATTGAAAGTAAAAATGAATCAAAAAAAAATTGGTGCTGTTGGAGAGAAAACTAAAAGTCGATTAATTGAAGAAGGACTTCAAGTGAATTTTCTTCCGAGTCAATTTACTGGCAAAACATTTGCTTCTGAGTTAAGTTACATAGTAGAAAAAGGAACAAAATTTTTATTTATACGCGGTTCTTTAGCGAGTGATAATGTACCAAACATACTTGAAAAAAATGGCAATCTAGTTAACTTACTAACTGTTTATGAAACGATTGCAAATGTAACGATAAAAGATGATCTAATTAAGTTACTAAAGAATGAAAAGCTAGATGTGATTACTTTTTTGAATCCTTTTAGTGTAGAGCAGTTTTGTTTTTTAATTGAAAATATCATTTGTATGGAAGATTTAAAGAACATTAAAATCGCTTGTATTGGTGAAGTCACTGCACAAAAAGCTAAGGAAAAAGGCTTTAATAATATGATTGTTCCTGATAAATATACAATTGAATCTTTATTAAAAAAAATAGCTGATGATATTTAAAAATAATATCGTCCTATAGAAAAGAAGGAGAAAAAAATGACTTATTCAATTCCGTTTGATCGTCACCGTCGTTTAAGAAGTACACCAGCATTACGCTCAATGGTTAGAGAAAATCATTTGCATAAAGAAGATTTTATTTACCCACTTTTTGTTGTTGAAGGACAAGGCGTAAAAAATCCTATTAGTTCAATGCCAGGTGTATTTCAATTTTCTTTAGATGAATTAAGAAAAGAAATGGATGAAATTGTATCATTAGGTATAAAATCTGTTATTTTCTTTGGAATTCCTGATGTAAAAGACGCAGTAGGTTCAGAAGCTTACTGTGCTACTGGTATCGTCCAAAGAGCAATTTCTCAAACAAAAGAACAATATCCTGAAATGATTGTTATTGCAGATACATGTTTATGTGAGTATACAGACCATGGACATTGTGGAGTATTAGAAGATGGGTATGTTAATAATGATGAATCGTTAATACTATTAGCAAAAACAGCGGTAAGTCAAGCGCTAGCTGGTGCAGATATTATCGCTCCTTCAAACATGATGGATGGATTCGTAGCTACAATTCGTCATGCATTAGATGAAGCTGGATTTGATAATATTCCTATTATGTCTTATGCAGTGAAATACGCTTCTGGATTCTACGGTCCTTTCCGTGAAGCAGCTCAAAGTGCTCCAGGACAAGGTGATCGTAAAGCTTATCAAATGGATCCTGCAAATCGTTTAGAAGCATTCCGTGAAGCAGAATCAGATACAGTTGAAGGTGCAGATTTCTTAATTATTAAGCCAGCTCTTTCATATTTGGACATCATTCGTGACATCCGAAATAACTATCACCAACCAATCGTTGCTTATAATGTTAGCGGAGAATATGCAATGGTTAAAGCTGCTGCAATAAATGGTTGGATCGAGGAAGAAAAAGTTGTAATGGAAAAATTAATCAGTATGAAGCGCGCTGGTGCGGATATGATTATGACTTACCATGCTAAAGATGCTTGCAGATGGTTATCAGAAGGGAAGTAAGAATTTATGAGATCATATAACAAGTCTATTGAAGCTTTTGAAGAAGCGAAACAAGTACTTCCTGGTGGAGTAAACAGTCCAGTACGTGCATTTAAAAGTGTTAATATGTCACCTATTTTTATGAGCCATGGAAAAGGTTCAAAAATTTATGATATTGACGGTAATGAATATATTGATTATGTATTATCATGGGGACCGCTAATTTTAGGTCACTCAAATGAGCGAGTAGTAGAAGGCTTAAAACGTACTGCTGAAACTGGTACTAGCTTTGGAGCACCAACTTTAAAAGAAACAGAATTAGCTAAACTTGTGATTGAAAGAGTACCTTCGATTGAAGTTGTCCGAATGGTAAACTCAGGAACAGAAGCTACAATGAGTGCTTTACGTCTTGCACGTGGCTTTACTGGTCGTAACAAAATTTTAAAATTTGAAGGATGCTACCATGGTCATGGAGATTCTTTATTAATTAAAGCTGGTTCTGGTGTTGCTACACTTGGATTACCAGATAGCCCTGGTGTACCAGAAGGCGTTGCAGCTAATACAATCACTGTACCTTATAACGATTTAGAAAGTATAAGATATGCTTTTGAACAATATGGAGATGACCTAGCTGCAGTTATTGTTGAACCTGTTGCAGGAAACATGGGAGTTGTTCCACCAGTAGAAGGCTTCTTAGAAGGCTTAAGAGAAATTACTACTCAATATGGTACAATATTAATTTTTGATGAAGTAATGACTGGATTCCGTGTAGGATACAATTGTGCACAAGGTCATTTTGGTGTAACTCCTGATCTTACTTGTCTAGGAAAAGTTATTGGTGGAGGTCTTCCAGTAGGTGCATATGGTGGTAAGGCTGAAATCATGAATCAAATCGCACCAAGTGGCCCAATTTACCAAGCGGGAACACTTTCAGGAAATCCTTTAGCGATGACGGCAGGATACGAAACATTAAGTCAGTTAACTGAAGAAGACTATGTAGAATTTAATCGTAAAGCTGATTTGTTAGAAGCTGGTTATAAAGCTGCAGCTGAAAAGTACAATATTCCACATTGTATTAATCGTGCAGGTTCAATGGTTGGATTCTTCTTCACAAACGAAAAAGTTGAAAATTACGAAGCTGCAAAAACGTCTAACTTAGAAATGTTTGCTAAGTACTATCAACTAATGGCTGAACAAGGTGTATTCTTACCACCTTCACAATTTGAAGGATTATTCCTATCAACATCACATACAGATGAAGATATTCAAAAAACGATTGCGGCTGCAGAATACGCATTTTCGCAATTAGTATAAAAAAATTCGGTGTCCCTATTTTATAGGGGCATCTTTTTTTAGTTGGAATGTAAAGAGACAAAACGTAATAATATATACTGTTTTAACTCTTTGTTTCTAAATTTCTTAAACCTTACATTTAAGTTTTCTTATTCCTTAAACCCATGCATTTCTCTAGTCCCACACATGTTAAAACCATTCTTAAGAGAAATTAACAATCTTTTCTTCATAAATTTTTCGTTTCTTTCATAAAAATGTAATGTCATAGACCAAATTGGACGATGAGAGGAGGACATTAAGGTGTCTTCAGAAAATCAAACAAATATTCGCTTTTCATTGAAAGAAACTGTCTGGTTCCAAAAAGGACAGGAAGTTAAAGAGGTAAGATCACTCTCGTTAAATCCAGACATTACTATACAGCAATTTGATGAATATGTTCAAGTGAAGGGTGTCTTAACTTTAGAAGGGAATTACGCTCCTGATTTGGCAAATCAAGGTGATTATTATTCATTAAGAGAATTAGCTCCTTCTAGATTAGTTGAAAATGTAATCGTTCTTGAGGATGGAAGCTGTGATTTAAATCATCAGTTCCCTGTAGATATTTCGATTCCTTTAACAAGAATTACTGATTTAGAGAATCTATGTGTTACTGTAGAGACTTTTGATTATCAATTAGCAGAAAAAGGTAGCATTCAAATTGCTGCTGATTTATGTATTTCTGGTCTACATGATAATAATAGGGCAGTAGATACTTATCATGAACAAAGAGCCTATGAACAGTACAATAACTATGCATACGACAATGACTATCGTGCAAGTAACGAAGCATACGACAATGACTATCGTGCAAGTAACGAAGCATACGGCAATGACTATCGCCCAAGTAACGAAGCATATGGCAATGACTATCGCCCAAATAATGAAGCAGCATATGACAATGACTATCGCTCAAATAATGAAGCAGCATACGACAATGGCTATCGTGCAAGTAACGAAGCATATGAACATCAAGAAGATAGAGAACAAAATGAACAATTCCAGTTCTTTAATGAACCAGTGGCTGAGCAACAAACGAATGAACAAGATAATTTATACGGCAGTGATTGGATTCAATCTCTTGAAGAGGAAGAGGAGCAAGAAGAACAAGACAGCACATATCCAGGGCAGCCAACTTACTTAGAGGTTTTCCGCCCTGAAGAAGTAGCTGAAGGTGGAATTGAACAGAATGAAAATGATGCTGAACACTATTATGCAGAAGAAAATAATGATTACAATGCAGAAGAAGAAGAAGCTGATTTTGAAATTCAAGTTCAGTCTAATGAACAACAAGTAGATCAAGAAGAATTTGAAGAAGAAGTTCAAATGCAAGCTCAAGAAGAAGTTCAAGAAGAACAGTTTGAGGAAGTATTTAGAGGCTTTAATATATCAGCAGAAGCAATCGAGCCACAAACTGAGTATGTTAAACCTGACTTCTTAATGAACGAACAAAATCATGAGCAAACAGTTCAAAGTGAAAATAATATCCAGCAATCTAATCAATTAAATACTGCCTATAATGAACGACCTAGCTTTTTAAATAATGATTTTAATGTGCACAATTATTTAAATAATACTTTAAATAGTCAACCTAACTTCTTAAATAATGATTATAGTAATTTGCAAAGCCAAGGCAATACTGAAAATAATGCACAAAAAGAAATAGAAAAATATGAAGAAGAATACAAACGGACATTGGAGCAAAGTTATCAACCATATGTTAACCAGCAATACCAACAAGCACCATTTGCATATAATCAAAATCAGCAGCCATTCTATCAAAATCCATATCCTCAAGCAAATCAAGAAAATTCTTACGCAAATCCAAATGATGTTCGTCAAACACCTCCTTATTACGCAGAATATTATCAAGCCCAAGTAGAGGCTGCGCCACCACCGGAGTTACCTAAAGTGGAGGTAAAGGCTGAAGCAGAAGAAGTGAAGGAAGTAAGAAGTGTTAAAAGTGACAATCTTCTTTCAAGCTTATTTACTGGTGAAGGAAGAGAAGAATCTTATTCTAAATTAAAATTATATTTAGCTCAAAATGGAGATACAATCGAATCCGTCGCTAAAAAATATAATTTACAAACCCAACAGTTAAATCGCGTTAATAATTTGAACGATGAATTCTTGTCGGAAGGGCAAATTATTTATATCCCTGTAGCTGCTATAAAACAATAATTATATGGTGAGAGCTTTGTATTAGTTAGATACTTGTCTACTAATACAAGGCTTTTACGCATTTAGAAAGTGAGAGTGACGCATCTTGTATTCAAAACCAAAAGATGAAATAAGCGTCATTTTAGCACAGTACCATATAGTACCAAACTATTTTGAAACGGTTGGAAAAGTAGTGAAAGTTTATACAAACCAAGGTGTCTTTGCGCTAAAAGAAGCAAATGTAGATCGAGTTTATCGGAATAATTTGGTTGAAAATGTTCGTTCCTTACAAGATAAGGGCTTTCGTAGTGTTGTACCAATTTATCATACCCAAAACGGAGAATATATTGTTGAATTTAATACAAAGCATTACTACCTAATGCCCTGGATCGAAAGTGTTGATGCAAGATCAGATGAAAATCTACATTTTCAAAGAATGTTTACTTCTTTAGGCAAAATGCATGGTAGTACACAAAAGGAAAAAAAAGTTGATAAAGATCAATTACAAGTACACTATGATACATTAACTAAAAGGTGGAGCAAGGATAAAGATGTGCTAGAAAATTTTATTGAAGCTGCTGAAGGAAATTGGTATATGTCACCTTACGAACTAAGCTACTGCACGTACTTTCATAAAATATTAAGTGCACATCAATTCGCAAGAGGCCAATTAGATGAGTGGTTTAAAAAAATGAAGGATACTGAAAATACTAGGGTTGTAATGAACCATGGAAACTTGTCCATCTCACATTTTCTTGTAAATAAAAGAGGAGAAGGGGTTTTTATTAATCTAGAAAATGCACAAGAAACGACACCAATACAAGATCTAACAAACTACTATAAAGGTTCATTTAAAACGTATCCAATTCAACAGCCCGATCGTAATAATTGGCTTAAAATGTATGAAAAGAACTTTTCATTAAGAGAAGAAGAAAGATTGTTATTTTTAAGCTATATGGCATATCCAACTCAGTTTTCTTCCAAAATTAATAGTTACTTGAAGCGTTCTGATGGAAGTACTGAAAAAGATAATGTAAGAGATTTATTAAGTGCATACTGGCATATGATAAATATTGAATACTTTGTATCCAAAATACAAGAAGATGTAGAAGCGGCGAAGGCAATTGAAGATTTGTGAGACTTACCAATTATGATAAAAAAGAGGGTTTCCTAAAAAAGTGATACAACTTTTTTGGAAACCCTCTTTTTAAAGCTATTTATTTCACATGACGTTTAATCGCGTTTACTAAACTTTTGCGTACAAAATCTTTATCAGTAATATGGTCCTTGGAGAAAGAAATTCTAACATTATTTTCATCAGATCCAAATAACTTTGAAAACTTGCCTTGAGTTACTTTTTGATTTTGATCAAGTTGAACAATTAAGTCTACTGTTTTGTCAAAACTTAAATAATTAACTTCAATCTCTTCTAATTTACCACGAAATTCGCCATTCATTGGATAAAATTCAAACTCTTGAATGATCTTTCCGTATTTCTTTTTGTTTTCACTATCTCTTAATACAAATCCTTCTTCTTGAAGTGCTTGGATTACTGTTTTTAAACCAATTGAAGGGATAACTTGAACGCCATCTGCATCGTATTGGTCAACAGCTTTTTCTATTTCTAAATGAGTTTTAATCCAAATATGGGATTTGTGTAGTGATACTGGAGTATTTTCAGATAAGGTGAAAAAGAAAGGAATAGTCACTTCTTCATTTGCATTTATTATACGATCAACTGATACGATAAATTTTTGTAAAGTACCATTCTTATTAACTGTTTTATCATTGGATTCAACTTTATATTCAGTCATTACATGTAAAAAGACGGAATCTAGTTCTTGCTTTACTCTTCCACCTTTTATGTGTAATTCACCTTTTACTCTTTCTCCAGCTTGATATTCTGTTTTTTCAAGCTTTGTATCTATTCTCGTTCCTCCAATTCCGAGTACACGAGCTAATGTATTTTTAAATAAACCCATGAATATCCCCCTAAAAAGTTATATCTACATACTATATCATTATCGCATAATTAAATAAGTACTAGTATACCAGAATGTTAAATAATCATTACAATTATTTTTCGTATTTTTTTTATGTATTAAAAAATGAGGTACTTTATTGACAACTACTGAATATTCTAGAAAGAAATTAGAAATACTGTTGACTAAGCTTAAGGAAATTTTGTAGACTATTACATATATTCATAATGAAATGCAATGATAGGGAAGAGTACAACGAACTAATTCTTCAGAGAGGAAACCATTTGGTGGGAGGTTTCTAGAAAATAGAGTTGGAATGTCGCCCTTGAGCAGTGACTTCGAAAACTTTTCTGTGATTAGAAGTTACCGGATGATCCGTTATCTTTTTTAAGTGTGTCAGAGAAACACAAGTTTTTACTGACAAAAAAAGGTGGTACCGCGAATCCAACTCCATTCGTCCTTTTCAAGGATGAGTGGAGTTTTTTTATTTTTCAATAATTTTAGAGGAGATGATTCCGAATGGAAACAACACAAAAATCATTACCAACAAAGTATGATCCGAATTTAGTTGAAAAAGATCGTTACCAATTTTGGTTAGATGGGAAATTCTTTGAAGCACAAGTAGAATCGGAAAAGCCGAAATATACAATCGTAATTCCTCCACCAAACGTAACTGGAAAATTACACTTAGGTCATGCTTGGGATACAACTTTACAAGATATTTTAACTCGTACAAAACGTATGCAAGGATATGATGTATTATACTTACCTGGTATGGACCATGCTGGTATTGCTACTCAGGCTAAAGTAGAAGGCAAATTACGTGAAGAAGGCTTATCAAGATATGATTTAGGACGTGAAAAATTCCTAGAAAAAGCTTGGGAGTGGAAAGAAGAATATGCTTCACATATTCGTTCACAATGGGAAAAAATTGGTTTAGGCTTAGATTACTCACGCGAACGCTTCACACTAGATGAGGGTCTATCAGATGCGGTAAAAGAAGTATTCGTTAAGCTTTATAACAAAGGATTAATCTATCGTGGTGAATACATCATCAACTGGGATCCTGCGACGAAAACAGCGTTATCAGATATCGAAGTAATTTATAAGGATGTTCAAGGTGCATTCTATCACATGCAATATCCATTAACTGATGGTTCAGGAAAAATTCAAATTGCAACTACTCGACCTGAAACAATGCTTGGAGATACTGCAATTGCTGTACATCCGGAAGATGAACGTTACAAATCAATGATTGGTAAAACAGTAATGCTACCAATCGTAAATAGAGAGATTCCAATTATCGCCGATGATTATGTAGATATGGAATTTGGTACTGGGGTAGTAAAAATTACGCCTGCACATGATCCAAATGATTTTGAAGTTGGTAACCGTCATGACCTACCTCGCATTCTAGTAATGAATGAAGATGGTACGATGAATGAAAAAGCTGGAAAATACAATGGTATGGATCGCTTTGATTGCCGTAAACAAATCGTTAAAGATTTACAAGAGATGGGTGTTCTTGTTGAAATCGAAGAGCATATGCATTCTGTAGGTCATAGTGAACGTAGTGGCGCAGTTGTTGAGCCTTATTTATCAACTCAATGGTTCGTTAAAATGCAACCACTAGCAGATGCTGCAGTAGCATTACAAAACTCTGATGACAGCGTAAAATTTGTACCAGATCGTTTTGAAAAAACTTACCTACGTTGGATGGAAAATATCCGTGACTGGTGTATCTCTCGTCAATTATGGTGGGGACATCGTATTCCAGCTTGGTACCATAAAGAAACTGGTGAAATTTATGTAAACCAAGAGCCACCAGCTGATATTGAAAATTGGAATCAAGATAATGACGTATTAGATACTTGGTTCAGTTCAGCATTATGGCCATTCTCAACATTAGGTTGGCCAAACGAAGAAAGCAAGGATTTCCAAGCTTACTTCCCAACAAATGTATTAGTAACAGGTTATGATATTATTTTCTTCTGGGTTTCACGTATGATCTTCCAAGGGATTGAATTTACTGGTAAACGCCCATTTAACGATGTATTAATTCATGGATTAGTACGTGACGAACAAGGACGTAAGATGAGTAAATCCCTAGGTAATGGTGTTGACCCGATGGATGTTATCGAGAAATATGGGGCAGACTCATTACGTTATTTCTTAACAACAGGAAGTTCTCCAGGTCAAGATTTACGTTTCAGTATTGAAAAAGTTGAAGCTACTTGGAACTTTGTAAACAAAATTTGGAATGCCTCTCGTTTTGCATTAATGAATATGGAAGGCTTCACATATGAAAATATTGATTTAACGAAAGAAAAGTCAGTTGCTGATGAATGGATTTTAACTCGCTTAAATGAAACAATTGAAAGTGTTACATCTTTAATCGATCGCTATGAATTTGGTGAAGTTGGCCGTGTGCTTTATAACTTCATTTGGGATGATGTTTGTGACTGGTATATTGAAATGGCGAAAATTCCTTTATACGGCGACAATGAAGATGCAAAAAATATGACTCGTTCAGTTCTAGCACATGTGTTAGAAAGTACGATGAAACTTTTACATCCATTTATGCCATTCGTTACAGAAGAAATTTGGCAATCTCTACCTCACCAAGGAGAATCTATTACAGTATCTGCTTGGCCGACAGTTAAAGAGGAATTAACGAATAAAGAAGCTTCTGAAACGATGAAAATATTAGTTGAACTAATTCGTTCAGTACGTAATATTCGTGCAGAAGTAAACACACCAATGAGCAAAAAAGTTCAGCTAATGATTTCTGCTAAGGACGAAACGATTGCAGCGGCATTAGAAGCAAATCGTTCTTATATTGAACGCTTCTGTAATCCGGAAGAGTTAACAATTTCTACTAATTTAACGGCTCCAGAAAAAAGCATGTCAGCTGTTATTAGTGGAGCTGAGCTTTATCTTCCTCTTGAAGGATTAATCAATCTAGATGAAGAGAAAAAACGTTTAGAAAAAGAATTAGAAAAATGGACTAGTGAAGTTGAACGAGTTCAAAAGAAATTAAGTAACCAAGGATTCGTAGCGAAAGCTCCTGCAGCGGTAATTGATGAAGAGCGTCGTAAAGAAAAAGATTATCTTGAAAAACAAGAATCTGTAAGAGCTCGAATTGCAGAATTAAGCAAATAATAACATTGTAATGGGCTGTTATAAAAATTAGAAAGTTAAAACGACGAATTGAGTTTAATGATTCGTCGTTTTTTACTATAAAGGTGGGGGTAAGATGGTTAGTACATATGAAGAAGCACTGAAATGGATGCATAACAGAACAAAGTTTGGAATTGTACCTGGGTTACAGCGAATGGAAGAAATGCTCGTTCGACTAGCTAATCCACATCTTAACGTAAAAGCAATTCATGTAGCAGGTACAAACGGGAAAGGTTCCACAATCACATTTTTGCAAAGTATATTATTAGACGCAGGGTATACTGTAGGAGCTTTTACATCACCATATATATTAGATTATCGTGAACAAATTATGTTTTGTGGAGAAATGATTAGTGAGGATGAGTTTATTCATTTAGTAAATTGCATGATTCCTGTAGTTGAAGAAGTTGAACAATTGCCATGTGGTGCTCCAACTGAATTTGAGATTATTACAACAATGGCATTTTACTTTTTTGGTAAGGTAAAAGAAAACGATATTTTTATCGTTGAGGCAGGCTTAGGTGGATTAGAGGATTGTACAAACGTAGTAACCCCTTTAATTAGTATCATTACAAGTATCGGTCACGATCACCAACAAATTCTCGGTGAAACATTAGAAGAAATTACTAAGCATAAAGCCGGAATTATTAAAAAAGGGATTCCGATTGTTACTGCAGAGTTAAAAGAAGAAGCATTAAATATTATCCGTGATAAAGCGAAAACAAGTGAAGCTGATTATTTCGAATATGGAAAACATTTCTTTACTTCCTCAATGAAAGATCAACAGACTGAACAATTTTGTTACGAAGGGTTTGGCAATGCAATTGAAAATATCGAGTTATCAATGCTTGGCCAACACCAAATTAGGAATGCTTCATGTGCTATTACAGCAATTCAGCTATTACAAAAACATTATGGAATGAGAATTAGTGAACCTACTATCAAACATGGATTAAAAATAGCTCAAAAAGCCGGAAGATTAGAAAAAATAGTTTCTAGTCCGGTTATTTATATTGATGGTGCTCATAATGTTGAAGGAATAAAAAGTCTAGTGGAAACGATGAATGTTCATTTTAAAGATAAGGAAATAAAAATTTTATTTTCAGCTTTAAAAGATAAAAATGTTGAGGAAATGGCAAAAGAATTACGAGAAATGACAAATAATATTGTAATGACAACTTTTGATTTTCCTAGAGCGATGAATAGAGACGAATTAATCTCTAATGCTAATAGTCTAAATATAAATTACGAATGCAATTTACAGACTGCAATAGACGAGAATGTAAAGAATACTCGAGAAAACGAAATATTACTAATAACAGGATCGTTATATTTTATCTCAGTCGTAAGAAGTTATTTAATAAAAAAATACGTCTAGATTAGTAAAGGAGGGCCACCATTCATGCTTAGTAAGCAAAGTAATAGGTTTATATGGATTACATGGATTGTAATTATGCCTATCATTTTTTATTATGCTTATATGGTTAGCCCTCTTAAACACATCGAACGTTCTAATTTTTTGATTATAATAGCTCTTTTTTTAATTGTTTCAAATATGCCGATAAAAATAAATGATGCTACTTTCTCATTTATTTTCGGAATCTCGATTTTAGTTTTTTTATCGTATGGATTATTTGCAGAACTATTAATAAGTCAATTAGCTTATGCTATTTTATATATTAGATTGAGTATTACTAAAAAAACTCTTTATCGTATGCCACTTAATTCGATGATGTTTGCACTATGTTCAATTGGAAGTGCATTATTTTATGATTTAGCAGGAGGAAAAATTACTCCTACTGGTACGAAGGAAATTGTAAGTTGTATTTTTCCAGTTTTCATATACACGATTGCATCATTTTGGATTAATCAAATCGTTATTTATTTTGTAACAATTAATTTATATAAAATAGACACTAAATTATTTAATAGAGAATTTAAGTGGGATTTATTTATAAATCTACTAATGTTCCCAATTGGAATTAGTCTATACTTAATGCTTGAAACTAGGGGATATATTACTCTATTTTATATTTCTATTTACTATATAATCTTAATGATTATTTTAAATACTTTGTCATCAACCTTAAATATGAATAAATATTTAAAGAAGACGATGAGAATAAGTCAAAAACTGTCTCAAAAAATGGAAGAAGATGATGTAATAGACGAGTTTTTTGAACAATTAAGCACAATAATTCCTATTTCTAATGGAAATTTATTTTTAGTTGAAGATTCTTCACTCAAATTAAAAAGGTATTTTCAAAATAAGTTTGATGAAAAAAGATTTAGTTGTCCTTACTTTGATACACTTGAAGGCTCGATAACTGAGAAAGTGTATTATGAAAAAATAAGATATAATTTTAATAGGCGAACACAATGGATAACAAATGATCTTTTAAACTGTATTGATGCTGAAAGCTTATTATCAATTCCAATCATAAAGAATCAAGAAGTAGTTGGTGTACTAACAATTGCATCAGAACAAAAAAATGCCTATAAAAAATACCAAATCGTAATGATCGAAATTTTAGCACTATATCTTGCAATTGCGATTGAGAATGCGAGGTATTACTTAGAAACAAAAACTAGAAGCGAAACAGACTCTTTAACTGGCATTTATAATTTTGAATATCTCGAATCTAAAATAAAAGATGAATTTGTCCGTTTGAATTCTTCCAAAATTAAGTCAATTTCATTATTATTAATAGATCTAGATTATTTTAAAAGAATAAATGACCAATATGGTCATCAAGCAGGTAATGAAGTTCTATTCGAAGTTGCACAAAGAATTAAAAAGATAGTAGGCCATAATGGATTAGTTGCGCGTTTTGGTGGTGAAGAATTTTCAGTATTGACGGTTAATAATAACGAAGGTGAAACATATGATTTAGCCGAGAAAATAAGAAAATCACTTCAAAATATTCCATTTAGTATGACAAACTATCTGATCAATGATCATCAACAAATTAAATTAACTGTCACGGCGAGTATTGGAGCAGCAGTTGCACCATTTGTAGCAGAAGAACCAGCTGACTTAATTCGTTGCGCAGACAGAGCTATGTATTCAAAAGCAAAAAATGCAGGAAGAAATAAAGTAGCAATCTATCGTAAATGACCACCGAGGAATAGACTTCGGTGGTCTATTTATTTTTATAGAAAAGGCAGGATTTGCAGGCTTTTTGTAATTTTTTGTTGCACGATACATGGTTGTCCTCGACAAATGTCGGCGAGTTTTTTTGGAATTATATGTTAGTATTTTTTTACGTTTTAAAATAAAGTATTAGGAGGATTCATATGGACAAGTCCTCAAAGATATCGATTAAAATCAATGGTGAGGAAAAAAAATTTGCGGAAGGTGCTGTCACACCTAACGAAAATCAGGTGGAAAAAGATGGAGAATTCGGTTGGGTTTTACCTACTCCAGATGGATTAGGTAAAAAAGTAATTGTTTTGGATGATGTTAAAAAGAAGAAGAAGATGAAACCAGTTGAGAAGGTCAAGACGAAAAAGTCGAAAAAGAAGGCTTCTTTTTTCGTGAAAAAATCACCTTCAAAAAGTATTATTATTTCAATTATTGGTGCAAGTCTAATAGGATTATGCTTTGGATTTGTTTTTTTAGGTATTTTTAAACAAGCAAAACCAGATGCAACTACTCCAACAAGCATTATTGAAAAAGTTGCCGGTACAACTACTCAGGTGGAAACAAATATCCCAACTGTGAAATTTGATTTGGCACAAGTAGGGATGTATAAAACGATGGCAGCTGCAAAGAAAAATGTAAAAGAAGTTTCAAAATTAGGTTTTAAACCTGTTATTTATGAAAAGAATAATGCTTTATTTGTTGTTATTGCATTGAGTGGGAAAGAAAGTACATTTTTAGCAGATGAGGTAAAGACAAAACTTAATAGCGCGTATTTAAAAGAAGAAACAATTGCTGGACAAACTTATAAAGGTCCTAAACAATCCGTTGATATGTATAAGGCAGAAGTTGAAACATTTAATTTTATGCTATCATATTTAACAGATCAGAATTTTAATAATGCGAAGCAACTAGAACAAATAACTTCAACGATGCTAATTTTGAGCAAGCAAAAAGACTATATCAAAAATAAGCAATTATTAAAGGGGCTTAAATATCTACAAAATATCGAAAAAGTCTTGTCCTCAAATAACAAGCAAAGTTTAAATAAGACGACTGAAGCAATTCAAGATAATCTATTATCATTATTTAAAATATTAAAAGAACAAAAAAATACACTGACAAATTAATTTTTGTTAGTGTATTTTTTATTACAAGTTGAATTAAAAGAAATACTATTTTAGTTAAAAACTTCTTACTGCAATATAATTTTAATTAAATTTAATGCTAATTTTACATAGAAAACATAGGAATTATGCAATAAAACATTTAAAAATGAAATTTTAATATTAGGGTATTTTAATACATAACAAAACTTTCATTAATATTACATTTTAGTAACGAATAGACAACGGAAAGTGTTTTTTGCTAATTTGTGTTATAGTGATTATCTGGGTAGGATGGTCTTGTATCCTTCCTTTTAAAATTAAATAATAGGTGAATGAAATGAAAAAACTTATATTGGCCTCTGCATCTCCTCGACGAAAAGAACTTCTTAGTATGTTAAATATCCCTTTTATCATTGAAACTAGTGATGTTGAAGAAGTAATGGAGCAGAACTTGTCGTCTTCAGAGATTGTATTAAAATTGGCGGAAGAAAAGGCAACAGATGTATCAACTAAATTTCCAAATGCTGTTATAATCGGTGCTGATACAATCGTTACTTATAAAGACAAAAAACTAGGTAAGCCTACGTCAAAAGAAGATGCTTTTGCGATGTTAAAAATGCTATCAGGAAATACACATGAGGTTTATACTGGTGTTTCAATTATAAATGAAGGTATAAGTAGTAGTTTTTATCAATGTACAAAAATTACCTTCAGTGAGCTTAGTGATCAAGAAATAATTGATTATATCAATACAAATGAACCGATGGATAAAGCTGGCGCTTACGGCATTCAAGGATATGGTGGTACATTCGTAGAGAAAATAGACGGCGACTATTACTCTGTTGTAGGACTTCCGATCAATAAGGTTAAGAAAAAACTTAAGGAATTAAATTTTTAACTATTGATTTGAGGTGGTACCATGTCAAATTCGCTTCTCATTAGAGATTTTCCGAAAGATGAGCGGCCTAGAGAGAGATTGTTGAAATTTGGTCCAGGTAGTTTGACAAACCAAGAATTATTGGCAATTTTGTTAAGAACTGGAACAAAAAATGAATCGGTTTTAAACGTTTCGAACGAACTTTTATTAAAATTTGATGGACTAAGATTATTAATGAACGCGTCTGTAGAAGAAATTTCTAATATTAAAGGAATCGGTGAAGCGAAAGCTGTTCAATTAATTGCTGCCTTTGAGTTAGGAAAAAGAATAAATAGACTTCAATACGACGAAAGATTTATGATAAAAAGTCCAGATGATTGTGCTAAATTTATGATGGATGAAATGAGATTTCTTGAACAAGAGCATTTTGTATGTTTATACTTAAATACGAAAAATCAAGTTATTGCCCGCGAAACAATTTTTAAGGGGAGTTTAAATGCTTCAATTGTTCATCCACGCGAAATATTTAAAGAAGCATTCCGAAGATCAGCAAGCTCGATTATTTGTCTACACAATCATCCAAGTGGGGATCCAACTCCAAGTAGAGAAGATATTGAAGTGACCAAACGATTAGTCGAATGTGGAAAAATAATTGGAATTGAATTACTAGACCACATCATAATTGGTGAACATAAGTATGTCAGTTTAAAAGAAAAAGGTTGCTTTTAAGGGTGTTCATTAGTGGCTAATTGTTTTATAATGTAAGTTATGGATAAAAACCTGTTATTTACTAACGATAAGAAAATATAGTATAGATACTTTAAATATGAATTTAAGTTGTACGTTTTAGAAAGGAAGATACATATGTTTGGATTAGGCGGATTTACACGAGATTTAGGAATAGACTTAGGTACTGCAAATACTTTAGTCTTTGTAAAAGGAAAAGGAATTGTGGTTAGAGAACCATCTGTTGTTGCTTTAAAGACAGATACAAAACAAATTGTTGCTGTAGGTAATTCAGCAAAACTTATGATTGGTCGTACTCCAGGAAATGTTGTTGCAACTAGACCAATGAAAGATGGGGTAATTGCTGATTTTGAAACAACAGCAACGATGATGAAACACTATATTGATCAAGCTCAAAAGAGTAACGGATTTTTCTCACGTAAACCTTATGTAATGGTTTGTGTACCTTCAGGTATTACTGCTGTTGAAAAAAGAGCTGTTATTGATGCGACTAGACAAGCTGGTGCACGTGATGCATTCTTAATTGAAGAACCTTTTGCTGCTGCAATTGGAGCTAATTTACCAGTTATGGAACCGACTGGAAGTATGGTTGTTGATATTGGTGGAGGAACAACTGAAGTTGCAATTATTTCACTTGGTGGAATTGTTACAAGTCAGTCAATCCGTACTGCCGGTGATGATATGGACGAAGCGATCATTCAATATATTAAAAAGAACTATAACTTATCAATCGGTGAACGAACTGCCGAGCAATTAAAGCTTGAAATTGGTTCTGCTATCAATACTGATACAGATGAAAAAATGGATATTCGTGGTCGAGACTTAATTTCAGGTTTACCTAAAACAATTACGATTCATGGAGAAGAAGTTGCGGCTGCATTAAGCGATACAGTTGATGCAATTGTTGAATCTGTGAAAAATACTTTAGAGAAAACTCCACCTGAACTAGCAGCTGATATTATTGATCGTGGAATTGTTTTAACAGGTGGCGGAGCACTTCTTCGTAATCTTGATAAAGTAATTGCACAAGAAACAAATATGCCTGTAATTGTTGCGGAAGACCCTCTTGATTGTGTAGCAATGGGTACAGGTAAAGCATTAGACAATATCGATATATTCAAAAAGAATTTTACTTCAAATTCATATCGATAAATTTTTAGTGGCAGTGTTAAAAAATTCGCTAGTTTTCTAAAAGAAATAGCTCCTAAAGAAAGTTCTTTAATAAGAAGATTAGCAAAAAATGTGTAATCCTCACTAGTATTAGTGAGGATTACACGCATGAATACATTGGAATAAAAGTTGAAATGTTATAAGAGGGTGTAAGAATGCCACAATTTTTTCAAAATAAACGTTTAATGATTGTCCTAGCTGCTATTATCTTACTAGTGGCACTTTTAGGCTATTCTTTAAGAAGTAACAGAAACCTTTCAATTCCCGAGCAGTTTATTAAAGATACAGTAAGTTTGACTGAAAAAGTATTTAATAAACCCGCACAACTTATTGCGGGTTTCTTTAATAATATTGCGGATTTAAAAGATACATACGATGAAAATAAAGTGTTGAAAAGTAAACTTGATAAGTATGTTGAATTATCTGTACATGAGAAGGCTTTAGAAAAAGAAAATAAAGAATTAAAAGACATGATGGGAATTGACAAAAGTCTAAGCGATTATGATACATTTCAAGCTACTGTAACGATTAGAGATCCTGATAAATGGCAACAAATAATAACAATTGATAAAGGATCGTTAAGCGGAATAGAAAAAGAAATGGCTGTTATTACTGCAAAAGGCTTAATAGGAAAAGTGAAGAATGTTTCTAAATTTTCATCAACTGTACAATTATTAAGTTCTTCAGATCGAACGAATCGAATTTCTGCTAAAATCCAAGACAAAAACACGGTTTTTGGTTTGATTGAAGGTTATGATGTTGAGAAACAGGCTTTATTATTCAAACGAATTCCTTCAACTGCAAAAGTAAAAAAAGGACAAACAGTCGTGACTTCGGGTCTAGGTGGTGTTTTTCCGGCTAATTTAGTAATAGGAAAAGTTGAAGAGGTTGTTCCTGATGAACATGGGCTAACACAAACAGCGTATATCAAGCCACAAGCGGATTTTAATGATATTGATCACGTACTTGCTGTTAAACGTTCAATCGATCAGCCAAAGAAAGGAGAGTAGGGAGTAAATGAGTAAGTATGGTTTACCTCTGCTTTTATCACTTCTTTTTATATTAGAAAATATTTATGTTTCAACTGTATCGCCAAATATTCTTGGTCACGATGCGACAGTTGTTCCACATTTTTTATTTTTTGGATTATTATTTATGACGTTATATTATAATCCGAAAAAAGCACTGATTTATGGTGTTATCTTTGGATTTGTTTATGATATTGTTTATACAGAGGTTATTGGTATTTATTTGGCTGCTTTTCCTTTATTTATTTTCTTAATAAGTCAAGCGATGAAAATACTATACGCGAATTTATTCGTTCGAAGTATTCTTGTTTTAATATGGACTGCAGCATTAGAATATTTAGTATACGGGTTAAATGCTTTATTCGGATTTACAAATATGAATAATACATACTTTATGAATCATCGATTATTTCCGACATTATTACTGAATGCACTATTTATATTAATTTTTGCTTATCCTTTCTCATCATTATTAAGAACGATTCGTGAAAATAATGAGGAAAAATAAAGGATTTTTCGGGTGCATGTCGAATTATACAATCGGGGTGAACACTTATCATGGAACAGAGGCAACAATATGTTACAATTAAAGGAACGAAAGATGGTCTAACACTGCACCTCGATGATACATGTTCTTTTCAGATTTTAGTAGATGAAATTGAAGAAAGACTGTCTACCCACTTGTTTGAGAGCAATGATCGTCCCTTACTTGCAGTTCGTTTAAAAATAGGAAATCGTTTTTTATCTCCCGAACAAGATGAAATAATTCGTTCAATTGTTCGTAAAAAGAATAATCTTGTTGTCGAGACAATCGAAAGTAATGTTATTTCGAAGCAAGATGCTATTGAATGGATGAAAAGGGAGGAAATTGTACCTATTTGTAGAATGGTAAGATCCGGTCAGATTCTCCAAGTGAAAGGTGATTTACTGTTAATCGGTGATGTTAACCCAGGTGGAACTGTTATTGCGGGTGGAAATATCTTTATTATGGGTGCTCTAAGAGGTACTGCTCATGCCGGTTTTAATGGTAATAAGGAGGCAGTCATTGCGGCATCAATAATGAGACCAATGCAGTTGAGAATTTGCAGCATAATGAACAGAGCACCGGATCATTATGGTGATGAAGGCAATGAAATGGAATGTGCTTATATAAATGAAGACGGCCAAATCATTGTCGATCGCATACAATTTCTGACTCATCTTAGACCTAGTTTGACAAGGTTAGAAAGGGGCATGATGTAACTGTGGGAGAGGCTATAGTAATTACATCTGGTAAAGGTGGAGTTGGTAAAACAACAACATCAGCAAATTTGGGAACAGCTTTAGCAATGTTTGGTAAAAAAGTGTGTTTAATTGACACTGATATAGGCCTACGTAACTTAGATGTTGTAATGGGTTTAGAAAATCGTATTGTCTATGATTTAGTAGACGTTGTTGAAGGCCGCTGTAAAACGCACCAGGCACTAATAAAAGATAAGCGCTTTGAATGCTTATACTTATTACCTGCTGCTCAAACAAGTGATAAAACTGCTGTTTCTCCTGAACAAATGAAAGAGCTAGTTGATGAATTGAAAAAAGACTATGATTATATATTAATAGACTGCCCTGCTGGTATTGAACAAGGATATAAAAATGCAGTAGCAGGTGCGGATAAAGCGATTGTTGTCACGACGCCAGAAGTTTCTTCAATTCGTGATGCAGATCGTATTATAGGATTATTAGATCAAGAGGATATTGAACCTCCAAAACTAGTAATCAACCGTATTAGAAGCCACATGATGGAAAATAAAGATAGTTTAGATGTTGATGATATTACATCAATGTTAGCTGTCGATTTAATCGGTATTGTCCAAGATGATGAAAACGTTCTTAAGGCAACTAATAGTGGTGAACCTGTTGCAATGAATCCAAATTCAAAAGCCTCAATTGCATATAGAAATATCGCAAGAAGAGTGCTAGGTGAGTCTGTACCATTGCAATCATTAGAAACAGATAAGAGTATTTTCTTTAAAGTAAAAAAATTATTTGGTATTCGATAACACTTCGTAAACATGCGAAGTGTTTTTCTTTTTTTTAGCCCTTACCGACTAAGAAATTATGCTTTTACGCCTTGGATTACTTTTCAAATTATCTACTCATAAGTTGTCCTATCGACTCATATAAATGAATTAATAAGATTACGAGGAGAGGTGACACACACTTTGAGTAAGCGCGTAGACGATATAAGAAAGCGGATCGCTAAACGGCGAGAACAAGAGGAAAAATGGGGAAATCAGAATCAAATGATGAACAAATTTCCGGTAAAGGAAGTACAAAATGCTGAGGGCGGATACACTTACACTTATGATGATTTGGTAGAAGAGCAAGGGAAAAAGATAATGACAAACTCGAACTTTATGTTTAGGAGTTTGTTAGCTGCGATTATAGTACTTGCTTTAGCAATCATTTTAAAAAGTAGCTCACCTATTGCCTCTCAGGTTCGGCAAGGTCTTTCACAAGTTTATAATAGTGAATTTCAATTTGCTTCACTACAAAAGTGGTACGAAGATCGTTTTGGAACTCCACTAGCTTTTTTACCCCAATTAAATGATAAAAAAGAAAATGTTGGTAGTGATAATTACGCTGTTCCCGCTAGTGGGAAAGTACTTCAAAGTTTTAAAACGGATGGTCAAGGAATATTAATTCAAACAGAAGCAAATCAAAAGGTAGATTCAATTAAAAAAGGTCGGGTTATATTTGTAGGAAAGAAAGATAATTTAGGAAAT
This sequence comes from Bacillus sp. AFS002410, assembly GCF_002556365.1. NCBI lineage: Bacteria > Bacillati > Bacillota > Bacilli > Caryophanales > Bacillaceae > Bacillus > Bacillus sp. AFS002410. The sequence continues at coordinate 13,888 of NZ_NUEU01000028.1, read as the reverse complement.
ACAGTTATCATTCAACATGCTGATGGCTCAGAATCATGGTACGGAAAGTTAGGCTCCACAAATGTAAAAGTTTATGATGAAGTAGATAGTAAAAAAGTGATCGGAACTGTATCTACTAATGATGATGGGAATCTAGGTACTTATTACTTTGCAATTAAAATGGGGGAAAAATTTATTGATCCGAAACAGGTGATTCCATTTGAATAAATGGCTTGCTCTTCCATCTAAAATTTCAGTTCATCCACTCTATTTATTAATAGCATGTATTGGAATTTTGACCGCAAACTTTTGGTCCGTATTGTTTGTTTCGATTATTATTTTCTGTCATGAATTAGGACACGCAATAGCAGCTACTTCATTTAATTGGCGAATTAACAAAATTACACTTCTTCCCTTTGGAGGTGTCGTCGATCTAGATGAACACGGAAACAGACCAACATACGAGGAATTTATTGTTACAATAGCCGGACCTATTCAACATTTAACGTTATATATTATTGCTAACATTCTGTTTCAAATGAACTTTCTGCCTGAAAATTTATATAATCTTTTTATTAATTTTAATGTTAGTATTCTTTGTTTTAATTTATTACCAATTTGGCCATTGGACGGTGGGAAATTAATCAATCAGTTATTTTCATTAATTTTCCCATTCGTAAAAGCTCATCTATATAGTTTATACTCTTCATTTGTCTTTTTAGTTTTAAGTTCAATCATTACGATTTTAATACAACCAATGAATATTACAATATGGGTTTGTCTATTATTTTTAATTGTTTCTTTATGGGGAGAATGGAAAAATAGGCATTTTGTTGTTATTCGTTTTTTAATGGAACGATTTTATGGAAACAAACCATATATCCAAAAAATTAAATCAATTTCCTTAAATAAAGAAACAAAATTATTTCAAGTCTTCTCTAATTTTCAAAAAGGCTATAAATACAATGTGGTTTTTACATTAGATAGAAAGAACCAACAAATGTTAGATGAAAATGAATTATTACATGCGTACTTTACCGAGAAGAAAGCAACTTATTCGCTTGAAGAACTGATCAGTTAGTTATAGACTCTTGGCACAATTACTATTTCCTAAAAGATAAGTTTAAACAAAAAAGATGGTCTCTACGTGAGGCCATTTTTTTATATAGCTAAACATACCAAGTAGGGTCTTTTGGAATATAATCATAATAATACAATATAGAATCTATTCTTTTTTGATTTTTTATATCACTTGAAACTCTTCTTCCCCATTCATCGTCTTCTCCAAAACTGATATTGAGAAATTTATGTGAAGATGCGATCTGTTTAGAATAGCACATTAAATGATTAGGTTTCCGGTAATAATAATTGTCATCTTCCCCATGTTCAAACTCTTTCCCATATTTACAAATCTTTGAATATTGGTTGTTAAAATTTACTAAAACATCAAAAACGATACAATCTACCTTTGGTGTTTCACAAATTGCTTGGCATAATAATTCTATATAATTTGATGCAATACGATCATCATCATCGATAAATACTACGTATTCTCCTTTTGCCTGCTCGATTAAAACATTTCTTTTTTCTCCAGTAGTTCTTTTTTTATTTTCTAAAAGAACCAATATTTCAACAGGATATGGTTTACACTGATTTTCCAATTCGTCAACAATACGCTTCAAATAGTCCATTCTTTCAGGTACAGTTGGAATAAGAATTGAAAGAACAATATTCATTTAATCACTCCAATTCTTGTTAAGTTTAGGAATTCAAAATTAAAATATGACTTCAGTTATATAGAAATATAATATTCAATTTTTAATATTCATGTGAGTAGACAATTTGGAATATATTAACTAGCTTTTTTCTATTTAAATGAATAAAATGATAGATACTATACATAGTTAGGAAGATGAGTTTGAAGAAAGTTATTATGAATGTTAAACATTCAGAGAAGAGAATTGCTGTAATTGAGGATGACCAGCTAGTAGAATGGTTTTCATCAGCAGATAAGAATACACATGTAGGAAATATATATATAGGGCAAGTCCAAGAAGTAATGCCAAAATTGAATGCCATTTTTGTAAATATAGGCTTAAATAAAAACGGTTTTTTGCGATTTGAAGATACAATTGAAGGTAAGGAATCTGACATAAAGATCGAATCCGTAATTAGACAAAAATTCCACAAAGGTCAATATATTTTAGTTCAAGTCATTAAGGATGCATTTGATGAGAAGGGTCCAAAGTTAACTAATAATATAGAGATTTCAGGTGATTATGTAGTTTATTTTCCACTTACAAAACAAGTAGCAGTTTCAAATAAGATCAAAAAAGAATCAAAACGAAATAAATTATATTCGTTAGGTAGAGAGTATACAAATGAACATGACGGAGTGATTTTCAGATCTTCTTGTGATAATGCAATAACGGATGAAATATTAAGCGAACTGAAAGCTTTTCAGTCATTATATGAGTCACTAAAAAGCCAAGATTATAAAAAAATTTCTTGTGTATGGGAAGCAAATTCGCTATTTACAAAATTTTTTAAACTGCATCCTAAAGATACGATAAGTGAATTGATAATTGATGATCTAGTCTCTTACCAAAATTATTTGCCAGCCGAAATACAAGTTACAAGTTATAGAGGGATCGAAAATATATTCGAGGCATTCAAGATTGAGGATCAAATCGAAAAATCATTTAAACAAATAGTCTGGTTAAAGAATGGCTCCTTTCTAATAATAGAACAAACAGAAGCAATGACAGTTATTGATGTTAATACCGGTAAGTTTGGTGGGAAAAATGATCGGGAAGATACTGTATACAAAACGAATCAGCTTGCTGCGATTGAAATTGCTCGCCAATTAAGACTTCGAGATATTGGCGGAATGATTATTATTGATTTTATAAATATGAAAACTACCGAGAAACAAAAAAGTATTTTTGATCTACTAAAGGAATCGTTTAAAGGTGATCGAGCATATACGAAGCTATTTGGATTTACTGACCTCGGCTTATTTGAGCTCACTCGAAAGAGAACGGCACATTCACATATTGAAGCAACACATCAGAAATGTCCTGTGTGTAACGGAAGTGGACTTGTGAAAAATACAGTACAGACTGTTTTTGAACTAGAAAGAGCACTTTGGGAACTTTCAGCAAACGATGTAGAGGCAATACTTGTTGAATGTAACGAAGAAGTTGCAAATGCGTTGAATGGAGAGCAAAATAATCATATTCAAAGACTAGAAAAAGCAATGTTTCTAAAGATATTTTTAAAGATAAGTTCTTCTAAAACACCATTTTACGAAATTGTTAGAACAGGTACGACCAATGAAATGAAGCTTTATTTAGAAGCAGCTAATAGTTAAAGAAGTTATTGACATTCGACATGCATCATGGTAACATCATAATGTTATTGTTTGTAGCGCACCCGTGCTACAACCGCTCATTGTGGGTATTAAATTGCTTTATAGCATGCCTACTTTTGGCGAGTCTTAGACTATTGAGGAGGTGCAATTATGTACGCAATTATTGAAACTGGTGGTAAACAAATCAAAGTTGAAGAAGGTCAAGTAATCTACATCGAAAAACTTGATACTAACGCAGGTGAAACTGTAACATTCGACAAAGTTTTATTCGTAGGTGGCGAAAACATCAAAGTTGGTAGCCCAACTGTTGAAGGAGCTACTGTAACTGCAAAAGTTGAAAAGAACGGTAAAGCTAAAAAGATTCTTGTATTCAAATACAAATCTAAAAAGAACTACCGTCGTAAGCAAGGTCATCGTCAACCTTACACTAAAGTTGTTATCGAAAAAATCAACGCTTAATTTTAAGTGATGACTAAAATAACAATTGAACGTTTAAAAGATGGACGTATAGGGTCCTTTAAAATAAGTGGACATGCATTTTTTGCTGATTCTGGTACTGACATTGTCTGTGCGGGTATTTCAGCAGTTTCGATTGGAACTATTAATGCATTGGAAGCAATTTGTCATATAGCTTCTGAATTAAATACGGTTATTGATGAAAAGAGAGCAATCTTGAAGTATCAATTACCAATTGATTTAAACGATGAAAATATGCAAAAAGCGCAACTTATCCTTGAAGCGATGATCGTATCTTTACAAACTATCGCTGCAAGTTACGGTGACTTTGTCACTATAAACGAGTAAAACAGGAGGTGTAACCATGTTAAAATTAAATCTTCAGTTATTTGCTTCTAAAAAGGGAGTAGGTTCTACAAAAAACGGTCGTGACTCAATGTCAAAACGTCTTGGCGCTAAACGTGCTGATGGACAATTCGTAACTGGTGGTTCAATTCTTTACCGTCAACGCGGCACTAAGATTTATCCAGGTGTAAACGTTGGTCGTGGTGGAGATGACACATTATTTGCGAAGGTTGATGGCGTAGTTAAATTCGAACGTTTAGGCCGTGACCGCAAACAAGTAAGTGTATACCCTGTAGCTCAAGAAGCTTAAGAAACTAACTTAGAAACTCTAACCTTTTAGGTTAGAGTTTTTCTTTACACAAGAAATTTTAATTTCTTAATTTCTAATAAATTGCTTTTCAACTTCAAAAAGAGTTGATCACGCAACCTCTCAAACAATATGCTCCGAGACTCGGCATTGTACTGGTTAAAAACTAGTTTGGGACGTTCAAAATGATTTACCAAAATGCCGAGTCTATTTAATAATTTTACCTTCATAAATACCAAAAATGTAAACCTATAGGAGAAATACAATGCAGGAGAAATGGGACGTTCTAGAGGTATTAAGACATTCACGTCATGATTGGTTAAATCGAATTCAATTAATAAAAGGATATATGGCCACTGGTCAAGCCGAACAATTAGAAGAAACGATGACGAAAATAGTCGCTGATTCTTTAAATGAAGCAAAAATTTGTTCGTTAAAAATTCCAGAGTTTGCAGAATTTATTATTACGTATAACTGGAAGCCTCGTACAATTGTGCTAGATTATGAAATTTTAGGTGAACCATGTTCGCTAAAAAATTTGGATCAAGTGATGACAGAATGGATTCAAATTTTTTTAGAAAAGCTAGAATCTTGGGTACATATTTATGAGGAAAATTTTGTTAGTTTAACAATTGAAATAAATGATAAAACAGTTAGTTTCTTTTTTGACTTCAGAGGTAAACTAACTAAGAAAGAAGAAATGTTGAAGTGGATTGTTTCATCATCAAATGACAGCTCGAAAATAAGAATGATGTCATATTTTTGTGAAACAGATGAGTGCAGTATCGAATTTAAAATGGAAAAATAAAGAGTGGTGGATTTATGTTTATTGATCAAGTCAAGATATATGTAAAAGGTGGTGACGGCGGAAATGGTATGGTAGCCTTCCGTCGTGAGAAGTATGTACCAAAAGGTGGCCCAGCTGGTGGCGACGGTGGTAAAGGTGCAAATGTTGTTTTTAGAGTAGATGAAGGATTAAGAACATTAATGGATTTCCGTTATAAACGTCATTTTAAAGCAGACCGTGGTCAACACGGTATGTCAAAAAGTCAACATGGTAAAGGCGCAGATGATATGATTGTAAAGGTACCACCTGGAACAATCGTTACAGACGCTGATACTGGCGAATTAATAGCCGACCTTACAATGGATGGTCAAACAGCTATTATTGCAAGAGGAGGCCGTGGAGGCCGTGGGAATAGTCGATTTGCTACTCCTGCAAATCCAGCTCCAGAAATTGCTGAAAATGGTGAGCCAGGTAAAGAAAGAAACATTCAACTAGAACTTAAAGTTTTAGCTGATGTTGGATTAGTTGGTTTCCCAAGCGTTGGTAAATCAACATTATTATCTGTTGTAAGTTCTGCTAGACCAAAAATCGCTGAATATCATTTTACAACAATTGTTCCGAACTTAGGTGTAGTCGAAACTGAAGATAGTCGTAGCTTCGTAATGGCTGATTTACCTGGATTAATCGAAGGAGCCCATCAAGGTGTAGGACTTGGACATCAATTCTTACGTCATATCGAAAGAACACGTGTAATTGTTCATGTTATTGATATGTCAGGTCTTGAAGGTAGAGATCCTTATGAAGATTACTTAACAATCAATCAAGAGCTTAAAGAATACAATCTACGTTTAACTGAACGACCTCAAGTAGTCGTTGCAAATAAAATGGATATTCCAGAATCTGAAGAAAACTTAGCTAAATTTAAGGAACAAGTTGGGGATGAGGTTCAAATTTTCCCAATTTCAGCAGTAACACGCCAAGGATTACGTGACTTATTATTTACTGTTGCAGATTTAGTTGAAACAACTCCAGAATTCCCACTTCATGATGAAGAGGAAGACAAACCATTACGTGTTCTTTATAAATACCAAAAAGAAGCGCCAAGTTTCGAAATTACTCGTGAAAGTGATGGAACGTTTGTCGTTAAAGGTGAAGAACTTGAGAAGGTATTCAAAATGACTAACTTTGAACGTGAAGAATCGATTCGTCGATTTGCTCGTCAAATGCGTGGTATGGGTATCGATGAAGCATTACGTGAGCGCGGTGCGAAAAATGGAGATATCGTTAAAATTTCTGAATATGAATTCGAGTTTATCGATTAATCATTTCAATATTAAAAGAGGGTGTCTTAAAAGATACCTTCTTTTTTTTAGTTACAAATAAGAAACTGCAAATGGAGTTATTAGTATCTCAGAAAAGTGAAGTATAGTGGAATCAAGCTACAAATAGGAGGAAGTAGAACTGCAAATAAAATTATCGAATCGCAATTAAAACCACAAAATCGCAAATAAAATCTCGGGAATCGCAAATAAATTGAAGTAATACCCATACCGGTTAGGGGATAATGACATGTAAATTGTGTAATGATAGAGCCATTCATATGGAAAACTGGCCAATTTTCTTTATCTCATTCTAAATCGCATAAAAATCTGCTCTTGTAATCCAAAAAAATCAAAAATATTAACTTCAAAAGAAAGTGCAACACAGAGATACCCCCCGCTCAAGCTACTATTACAATTAAAAAAGGGCACTCGTAGTCAATGACTCTGACCTACAAGACACCCTATTCTAAATGAACTAAAATTCCTAAATTGATCAGAACTCGTCGTACTAAGTACCAGCTATATCATAATAAGCAGAATTTCCTAAGAACCTGCTACTCAGGACAACTTCTCCTAATTACCTCTAAGGCATATCTACCAAAAAACCTGCATTTTTCAATTGTAAGATCGCACTTTCTATCTGATTTTCACTATCTGCCTCGATTGTATGAAGATGAGTTCCGTTTGTTAAGTTAGACAGAGGGACGGACCTTGTCTCTGCCATTTTTTGAAGAAATAAGTTAATATCATAACGATTTGTAATTTGTAATTGGGCTGTGATGTATCCGTAGACAGGATGTTCAACCATTACGTCTTTAACAGTTACGCCATGATCGACTAAAATTTCTAGTTCTCTTTGGGTATCTTCAGATGTATGGTGACAAATAATCACTTTTGTAATTTTGTCAGTTTCTTTATTAGGATGAATATAAATATATCCTTGAGCAGTTGCTAATATAGGCTCATTTTTCGCTTTTAATAGTGTAATATCACCTACAACTACTTGCCGACTGACATTGGCTCTTTTAGCTAAAGAATTGCCTGATAAGGGTGCCTCAGATTCCTTTAGCCATTGTAGTACTTTGTTTCTTCTTTCTTCTCCTAAAAGTTTCTTATTCATTTTTAAATTCCTCGATTAAAGATTTTGGTTAATAATTAATTTTAATACAGACGAAAATTGCTTTAAATCTTCTTCCGTTGTAAGTTTACCGATTGAAATTCTGAAAAATTGTTTAGCCTCATGTTGATTTCTTCCTATAGCAAGCATTGTTTCTGAAGGTTTTTGCATACCTATTGCACAAGCACTTCCTGTTGAAATGGCAAATTGATGTCGATTACATTCTAACATAACAAATTGTCCTTCAAGTCCAATAATCCTCATTCCAATTATATTTGGGATACATTCTTCATCTGAGCCTTCAAATTTCACAAGATGTTGAACGTCTTGTAATTGAGATTTTAATAATTTTTTTAAACGGTGATATCTCGCTTGCTCTTCTGATCGATTTTTTATTAAATGACCGGCTGCAGTGACAAATGAAGCGATCGCCGGCACGTTAACTGTACCTGGACGGATTCCGCTCTCATGAGATGTACCAGGATAGATTGGTTGGCACGTTAGTTTAGGATTTAAATAAAGAGCTCCTACACCTTTTGGGCCATATAATTTATGGCTTGAAATACTTATACTAGAGATTTCTGAATTTGATACATCAATTTCTAATTTTCCAAATGATTGTACACAGTCACAATGAAGTAAAATATTTGAGCGTTTAAATAAATTAGCGATTTCGTCTATAGGTTGAATTGCACCTATTTCAGAATTTACATGTTGGAAAATGCCTAAAATTGTATCTTCACGAATTGCGTTTGAAATTTGTTCTAATGAAATATTACCATTATTTGTAACAGGTAAATAAGTTATTTCATATCCTTGTTCTTTCAAAACTTGTAAATAATTACCAATTGAAGAATGCTCTAATGTTGTTGTTAAAATATGTTTTCCGACTTTTTTTGTACTTTTCAGCAGTGTTTGGATTGCAATTAAATTTGATTCAGTTCCGCCACTTGTAAAGTAAATTGATGCAGGGCTAGCCTTTATAAATTCCGCTAATTGTTTGCGGCAAGCTTCGAGTAGTAGTGATGCATTTGAGCCAATATCATGCAAGCTTCGCTCATTACCAAAGTAATTTTTAGAGGCAGTTACAAATGTCTCCAATGCTTCGTCACTCATTGGAGTTGTAGCAGCATAGTCTAAATAAATCAATTTGAAGCCTCCTTTTATTTACATTAAAAAAATATTTCTTGTCATTAGTTTAAATATATGTAAATATAGGTGTCAAGACAGCTTTTTTATCTGTATGATAAAAAGTTAAATTGATGTACTGAAAATGGAGGGGGCAACTATGCGAAATGCAGATGTTGTCATTATTGGCAGTGGAATAGCTGCTTTAATGGCTGCTGAGGAAATTTGTCAGTCTAAAAATGTGATTCTATTCACAAAGAAGAAAATTTGGGACAGTAATTCTATGCTAGCTCAAGGTGGAATTGCTGCAGTCATGTCAGAAGACGATTCATGGAAAATTCATAAAGAAGATACACTCATTGCTGGTTGTAATGTAAATAATATAGAAGCTGTAGAAGAGCTTGTTAAAAACGGAACAATGTCTATGAAAGATCTTGTTTCTATTGGTATGGTATTTGATAAAGATGAGACTGGCCAGTTTCATCTCGGTAGAGAAGGAGCGCATCGTAAAAATAGAATTTTACATGCTGGCGGAGATGCTACAGGTAAGCACTTAGTTGAAACTGTTTATGAGCGGATAAAAGATAAAATTACAATCATTGAAGATGAAATGGCAATCGATTTAATGATTCAAGATGGAAAATGCAAAGGCGTCTTTACTCTTAACGAAGCTGGTGAAATAATTTCTTACGTTGCTAGCACGACTCTACTTGCAACAGGTGGGATTGGGGCAATGTATCAATTTAGTTCTAATAATAAGTCCATAACAGGGGATGGAATTGCGATGGCTTATCGAGCTGGATGCGAGATGGCAGATCTTGAATTTATTCAATTCCACCCTACAATGCTTTATATTAACGGGGCATGTAAAGGGCTTGTGTCAGAAGCTGTTAGAGGAGAAGGAGCTTGTTTAGTCACTAAATCTGGTCGTCGCATTATGAAAGGACTACATCCTTTTGAAGATTTAGCACCTAGAGACGTTGTTAGTAGGGCAATATTTAATGAAATGCAAAATGGAGAAGAAATTTATTTATCAATCGAAATGATTAATGGATTTGAAAAACGTTTCCCGACAATTACATCAAATCTTATTAATAATGGAATTGATCTGAAAAAAGGTTTAATTCCCGTTGTTCCAGGCGCACATTTCCATATGGGTGGAGTAAAGACATCTACAAACGGAGAAACAACAATTCCTGGATTGTATGCGGTGGGTGAGGTGGCTTGTACAGGTGTTCACGGTGCAAATCGACTTGCTAGTAACTCCTTATTAGAAGGGATTGTGTTTGGGAAAAAAGTTGCTAAGTTTATTGCTAACCTTCAGTCTACTTCTACTAATGCGAATGAACAAAAATACATGATTCCACGACATAGGTCCTTACCAACAAAGGACGAAATTAAAGAAAAAATGATGAAATACATCGGCATAGTAAGAAATGAAGTAGATTTAGAGAAGGCAATCTCGTACTTTTCTTATTACTTAGAATCTGAAACATTAGATTCTCGACCAATGAGCAAAGATGAGTTAGAAAGATACAATATGTTAACTACTGGAAAATTAATTGCAGAAGCGGCATTGGGGAGAAAAGAAAGCATCGGCTCACATTTTATAGAATATATAGATCAACCAGCTACTATTTGAGGAGAGAATATAATGAATACATTAAAAGCTAAAAAAATGATTGAGCAATTTTTATTAGAAGATATCGGAGAAGGCGACTTATCTTCCATTCATATTTTTCCTATGCATGAACGAACAACTGGAAAAGTTCTTGCAAAAGCAGATGGGGTAATTGCTGGAACGGAATTAATCGAGATCACTTATAAACTACTTCATGAAAATGTTTCAGTTAATCTACATGTACAAGATGGTGAGTTAGTTAAAGCAGGTCAATTGCTTGCTGAAGTAGAAGGACCAGTTCAAGTTTTATTATCTGGGGAACGAGTTATGCTAAATCTTTTACAAAGAATGAGCGGAATTGCAACACTTACTTCACAAGCTGTAGAAACACTGAACGATGAGAAAATAAAATTAGTAGATACAAGAAAAACGATGCCTGGTTTACGTTTATTCGATAAATATGCAGTTACTTGTGGTGGGGGAGCAAATCACCGATTCGGTCTATACGATGCTGTAATGCTTAAAGATAATCATATTGCGTATGCAGGTTCTATAAAAAATGCAGTTGACGCATTACGAAATAAATTAGGTCACATGGTCAAAATTGAAGTTGAGACTGAAAATATAGATCAAGTAATTCAAGCAATTGAAGCTGGCGCGGATGTAATTATGTTTGATAATCGAACTCCTGATGAAATTAAAGAATTTGTTAAGCTTGTACCAGAATCAATTGTAACGGAAGCATCAGGTGGTATAACGTTAGAAAATTTAGCTAGTTTTCAAAACTGTGGTGTAAATGTTATTTCTTTAGGTTGTTTAACACATTCGGCAAAAGCATTAGATATAAGCTTCTATTTATAATAGAAAAGGGATTGGAGTGGGGATAATGAACGTTTTAGATATGATTCAAAAAAATGAGGGATATCAAATTCCTGATGAGTACTATAAATTATCAACTGAGGAAATGGAAAAAAGAGTAAGAGAAATTAAAGAGAGATTAGGTGAAGAACTTTTCATTCCTGGTCATCATTACCAAAAAGAAGAAGTTGTCGTTTTTTCAGACTCAACTGGTGACTCTCTTCAATTAGCACAAGTGGCAGCTAATAATAAAAAAGCAAAATATATAGTTTTCTGTGGTGTACATTTTATGGCAGAAACAGCAGACATTTTAACTGAAGAAGAACAGGTTGTTATCTTACCGGATATGAGAGCGGGCTGTTCAATGGCAGATATGGCCGATCATCATCAAACTGATCGTGCATGGGTAGAATTACAAAAGCTGTTCGGAGACACAATTTTACCGCTAACATATGTTAATTCAACTGCTGCAATTAAAGCGTTTGTTGGCCGAAATGATGGAGCAACTGTAACATCATCTAACGCTAAAAAGGTTGTTTCTTGGGCGTTTACACAAAAAGAGCGTATATTATTTTTACCAGATCAACATTTAGGCCGAAATACTGCGTTTGAATTAGGTGTACCATTAGAGCATATGGCGATTTGGAATCCGATAAACGACACTTTAGAATATGACGGCGATATTAATAACATCAAAGTTATTCTTTGGAAAGGTCACTGCTCGGTTCATGAGAACTTTACCGTTAAAAATATTGAGAATGTGCGAAAGAATCATCCTGATATGAGAATTATTGTGCATCCTGAGTGCTCTAGAGAAGTAGTAGCAGCAAGTGATGATAATGGATCAACAAAATATATTATTGACCAAATTGAGGCAGCTCCTGCTGGAAGTAAATGGGCGATTGGAACTGAAATGAATTTAGTACAAAGAATAATAAAAAATCATTCAGATAAAGAAATTATTTCTTTAAATCCATTTATGTGTCCTTGTTTAACGATGAATCGAATTGACTTACCACATTTATTATGGTCATTAGAAAATATCGAAAAAGGTACGATCCAAAATATTATTAAAGTAGATAAACAAACTGCTAAAGATGCAATTAAAGCGTTAGATAAAATGCTTGAGCTTGCTTAAATAATAATTAGTTTCAATCAAGTAAAGATCATTTAGTTCATTTGAGCTAAATGATCTTTTTTTGCAAATTAAAAAAGTTAAATAAATAGCGGTAAAGAAAAATCGACGTTTTACCAATTGTAATTATAAGTATTTGGGCAACTATACCTCTGTCTTCGCTTAGAGGCTCGCCAATTGGCGATTTTTCTTAATAGAAAAAGCAAGAAAAAAGTAAATATTTATACGAGCCTACTCATGCAATTTACATTTCCTCCTATCATAAATATAAATATTCAGACATACATTGTTGTGAGGTACTAATGTACAATCCAACGTAGAGGCAATTGGTCAGGAGGGGAAAAGGTGAGAATTCACATAGTTCTAAAGGGCGATACCCTTAAGAGCATTGCTCAAAAATATAATACTGAATATGAAGAGTTAGTTAAATTAAATGCCCAACTAAGTAATCCAAATATGATTTATCCTGGCATGAAAATAAAAGTGCCAGAAAGAAGCGAGAAACCAGCTCCATTAGGTTCTAAAAAGGAAAAACAAGTTCAACCTGTAGCTCAACCACAGCCTGTTGTTCAACCTACAGCTGAACAACCACAGCCTGTTGTTCAACCTGCAGCTGAACAACCAAAACCTGCTGTCCAACCGACTAGTAAGCCTGAAAAAAATCTTAATATTAATGTAGAGGTTTCACCGACAGTAAAACCAGTAATTCAGGTACCTATTCCACCTGCAAAACCGACTGTATCACCTGCGACAAATAATGCGAATCAACAAGTATCTCCTGTTCAAACTGGAAAACCAAATGCGAACAAACCGCAAGTTGTTTCGCCAGTGGCAGTTAAAATCCCGACAATTGATAATAAATCAAATGTGAATACCAAGGGAGGACAAAGCATGTCAGAGAAAAAGAACTACTTCCCAGGATCATTGGTTTCTCCAACAACACCAAATCCGAATTCGCAAGTATCGCCTGTGGAAACAGGAAAACCAAATCAACAAGTGTCACCAGTAGCAACAGGAAAACCAAATCAACAAGTATCGCCTGTAACAATTGGGAAGCCGAATCAACAAGTATCACCAATAGCGACTGGAAAACCGAATATGCAAGTATCACCAGCAGCAACAGGAAAACCGAATATGCAAGTATCACCAGCGGCAACAGGAAAGCCAAATGTTCAAGTATCGCCAGTGGCAACAGGAAAACCAAATATGCAAGTATCACCAGCAGCAACAGGAAAACCAAATATGCAAGTATCACCAGTAGCAACAGGAAAGCCGAATGCGCAAGTTTCACCGGTAGCTACGAATAAAGCACAAACATTGCCAGCATATATGGGACCAAATGCACCACAAACATTGCCAGCGTATATGGGACCAAATGCACCACAAACACTGCCAGCGTATATGGGACCAAATGCACCACAAACCTTGCCAGCATATGTAGGACCAAATCCAAATGCAGC
>NZ_NUEU01000027.1:0-12828 GCF_002556365.1 Bacillus sp. AFS002410 | reverse complement strand
AGAGGGGTTCATTTGGAGACTAACATTGAGGGTAAGTCTGTTTTGTTTAGTTATGATGGGAAAAATATACATCGGAAATATATTTAAGACCACCTTTTTAAGGTGGTTTCAGACTGTAGACAAACTCGATGAAATTCGAGTTTGTCTACAGTCTTTTTTGATTTAAAATATATTTATAAATTAGTGGAAGACATTTATTCTTCTGTGGAACACCCATGCATTGACCCTGTTATTTTAATTAAGTTAACCTTTATTCAATATTAATGTACAGAGAGCAAAAATTCCCAACAATCTGAGTCTCCTATTTTTAAAATACAAGTCTCTTATCTATTTAACTAGAAGATATAAGTTCTAGAAAAGTGCAGATTTAAGACAAGGTTAATAAACTAGCTATTTAAAATTTGTTATACTACTAACGCATATAGGGTGGACAATAACGAAGGTTGAAATAGTGATAAAATCAATAGTTGAACACATAGATGGACTACAAAAGGCGACCGCTTTATTAGATTGGAGTATTTGGAATATAATGAATGGGGAATTTCATTAGACCATCTTTGTTAAGGAGAATTTTCAAATTTCAGAACCTATTTTTAAAAGATTAAATTCTTATCTATACAAATGGGTATTTGGAAAAGGATTAAAAATTAAATTATAGATTTAGTAATATAACAATGTTCAACTTCTATGGAAGTACGATAGACTTCCATTCACTGTGGTGAATCTGAGGGTTCATGGTTGGCTAACGCAATGCGATAGTTGAATAAAACTTGGATCTGAATGAGTTGCTCCTTTTTCATTATTGGTTAGTTCAATATCTGGGACAGTGAACTGTAACATAAGTAAATGAGTTCTGCTCGCCCTTGACAGAACGACCCATGTAAAGAAAAAATAAAGTAGCATGAATCAATTAAAAAAGAGCAAAAATTAAGGAGGATAGAAACGTGATTTCAAAACGACAAAAAGACATCGTGTTGTCTTTAATGAAAGCAAAAGAACCTGTTACAGCTGAATGGATGGCAAAAGAACTTGGTTTTAGTGATAGAACCATTCGCAACGAGATTAAAGAACTTCAATCACAATGCTCGTCGTTAGGAATAATCATTGAGTCGGTTCGAGGAAAAGGATATATATTAGATATAAAGGACTATGAGGTGTTTGAAAAGGAGTATAATTCTAATGAGAATGAAGCGATATATGAAAATAAATCGGATTTTTCCGAACAGGAAAATCGGGTTTTGTATATACTAAAACGATTTTTATTAGAAAAGGGACCAATCAAAATAGAAAGCCTTGAGGGGGAGCTATTTGTTTCAAAGCCTAAGGTTCAAAATGACTTGAAAATTGTCCGTGAAATATTGGATAGATATCAATTGAAGTTAGTTACCAGACCACATTATGGTACGCAGGTTGAAGGCGATGAATATATGAAACGGCTATGTTTATCAAGTTTTATGTTAAGCCGAAATAGCAACTTAATCATTGAAAGTAATTCTTTTCATGTTTTGGACGAAAACCTGTTTGAAAAGTTAAAAGAAATCATCGTTAAAAAAGTGAATGAATACAAAATTGAGATATCTGACATTGCACTCGAAAATTTGGCGACCCATATTACAATTGGATGTAAGAGAATTGAAGAAGGTTTTGTCATTGAAAACATCGAACACGGTTTAACAGGAAAATACCCCTTAGAAAAAATTGTTGCCAATGAAATTGTAAAAGAAGTTGAGGAGTTTACGGGCTTTACATTCCCGCAATCTGAAATTAATTATATTATTGTCCATTTGTTGGGGACAAAATTAATTCACAAGAATACGTTGAAAGAATTTAGTCATTTTGATGAGTTAGATAACCTAATTCATTGCATGCTGGAAAGATTGAAAAATGAATTAAATTGGGATTTTCATGATGATGAAGAATTCATTCAATCGATGACTTTACATATACGGCCAGCAATGAATCGGTTGCGTTATAACTTGAACATTCGAAATCCATTATTAAACGAAATTAAAAGGAAATATCCTAGCGCCTTTGAAGGTGCTGCTATTGCCAGCAGATGTATTGAGGAATATTTGGAGATTGAGGTAGGAGAAAACGAGATTGCTTATATTGCATTGCACATAGGTGTAGCATTAGAAAAAATGAAGACAAGGCTGAAAAGGCCAAAAAGGGTGATTGTGGTGTGTGCTTCTGGAGTTGGAAGTGCAAGACTATTGTATTATCGTTTGCAAAATGTGTTTAAAGATGAAATCGATATTGTAGCTTCAACCAATTATTATCAATTAAAAGAATACGACCTTTCCTCTATTGATTTTATTATTAGTACGATTCCAATAAAAGAAGATATAGTCGTTCCAGTACAAGTGGTCAACACATTTTTAGGAGAAGAAGATATTGAAAATATCCGAGAAGGCTTATTACCTGTTAAAAAGAATGAGGAACAAGGTTATTTAGATGAATCAAGAGTTTTTATTCACAAAGACTTTGAGGATAAAGAAAGCGCTATCCGTTTCTTATGTGAAGAATTATATAAACAAAAACTCGTCTCCAAAGATTACATAAATTCGGTGTTGGAAAGGGAGTCGCTCGCTCCAACCAGCTTTGGGAATCTTGTGGCCATCCCTCATGCACTTTCACCGGAAACAGAGGAAACATTTTGGACTATATGTACGTTAAGGAAGCCCATCGAATGGACTGATAAACAAATGGTTCAATTTATCTGTTTGTTAAATGTAAGAAAAGAACCTAATGAGGATGATCTGGAAGGCATGTATAAAAGGCTCTTGGCTTTAATTGAAAACAGTGCAACAGTCAAAAAAATACTAAAGGGTAAGTCTGCTGAAGAAATTATAAGGATTTTAAATGATACTAAATTGATATGAAACATTAGGAAATACGTCTTTTTACAACTGAATAGGGAAAAATGAGGGTATTCCAAAATAGGGGTACCCTTTTTATGTTATCTGTATGTTATCGGAGGATAATTTAATTTATTAAACTTTATTATAAGTATTTAAACATTTTTCCGTTACGTAACGGAAAAATCATTTCTGTAAAATTAAACGCTTTCAAAATAAACTATAAAAGTAAGGTGATTAAAGTACTTTTAAAACATTTGCCAAATTAGCCTGTTTAGATTAATTGGCTAATTGTATTTAAAAAAATATTATTGTGGATAAATAGGAGGAATAAACAGATGAATATTTTATTATGTTGTGCAGCAGGAATGAGTACAAGCTTGCTAGTGACCAAGATGGAAAAAGCAGCCGGAGAAAAAGGTTTAGAAGGAAAAATTTGGGCTGTTCCTGCTAATCAAGTCAATCAACACATTGACAATGCTGATGTTCTACTTTTAGGACCACAAGTAAGATACTTGCTACCAAAATTAAAAGGGTTAGGTGAAGAAAAAGGCATCCCAGTGGATTTAATTAATCAAGTTCACTACGGAATGTGTAATGGAGAAGAAGTTCTAAAAACAGCTATAAATTTAGTAAATAATAAATAATAAAAAAGGGGAAAAAGTAGATGAGTAAATTCAACACCATACTAGAAGAGAAAGTCTTGCCTGTTGCAGCTAAGATTGGTGCGCAAAGGCACCTAACGGCTCTTCGAGATGGTCTTATTGCGACTATGCCATTCATTGTAATTGGTTCATTTTTCTTGATCTTGGCTAACTTGCCAATTCCAGGTTATGCTGATTGGATGTCTTCAATTTTTGGTCCAAACTGGGCGGCTAAATTAAGTTATCCAGTAGATGCAACTTTCAATATCATGTCACTAATCGCAGCATTTGCAGTGGCATACAGATTAGCAGAAAGCTATAAGCTTGACTCGATGAGTGCGGGTACTATTTCAGTTGCTGCTTTCCTATTAACAACACCATTTAATTTCTTATTTACTCCAGCTGGGGCTGAAACGGGAGTGATGGTAACTGGTGCAATTTCAAAAGCTTTCTTAAGTAGTAAAGGTTTGTTTGTTGCGTTACTTTTTGCAATTTTATCAACTGAAATTTATCGATGGCTCGTCAAAAAAGATATTGTTATTAAAATGCCAGCAGGCGTACCCCCAAGTGTTGGTAAATCATTTGCAGCTTTAATACCAGGATTTATTGTTCTTCTTGTGGTTTGGGTAATACGTTTACTTGTTGAGTTGACTCCTTATGAAAGTATCAACGGTTTAGTTACGACCCTTTTAGGTGACCCGCTTAAATTGGTAGGTCTTACTCTAGGAGGATCCATTGTTGCTGAATTATTCGTAACTTTACTATGGGCTACTGGATTACATGGTACAAACATCGTTAAAAGTGTAATGGAACCAATTTGGTTTGGTGCTATGGGTGACAATATGACAGCATACCAGGCTGGCAAACCTCTACCACACATTGTTACACAACAATTTTGGGATAACTTCGTCCACATCGGTGGAACGGGTGTAACATTTGGTTTAGTTCTTTCAATGGTATTGTTTGCTAAATCACAACAAATGAAAAGTCTTGGTCGTTTGGCACTTGCTCCTGGTATCTTTAACATTAACGAGCCACTAATCTTTGGTTTGCCAATCGTGTTAAACCCAATCATGATTATTCCATTCGTCGTTACTTCAATCGTTACCGTGATTGTAACTTTTCTTGGTATGGATTTGGGATTGGTAGCAAAACCAACAGGTATTGCAGTCCCTTGGACAATGCCGCCAATTATTTCAGGATATCTTGCTTCTGGCGGACATATTTCAGGTGCAATCATGAATTTAATTAACATTGTTATTTCATTCGCAATTTATACTCCATTCTTCAGAATATATGATAAAGCGAAGAAGAGAGAAGAAGATGCGATGAATGCAGGTGAAAGAAAAAATATAATCGCGTAGTTAAGTGAGGTGGGCATTAGTTTGACTAGAGCCTATCTCTTACAAGTAATATGACAATAAAGGTCAATCTTCTGATGATAGAATTAGAAAAATGATCTTTGTTGAGATGTTTTAAAACTTCTGGATTTTAATATATATTTATTCAAAATTGGACGGAGAAGGGAATATCCCCTTCCTAGTAAAAAAATTGAAAGGCTGTTAATCATGAATAAAGAAGAACTTTACAATCTTGCATTTCAATTAATACTACATTCAGGGAATGCAAAAAGCTTTGCGATGGAAGCGATGCAGAAAGCTAAAGAAGGAAATTTTGATGAAGCAGAAGAAAAACTAACCGAAGCGGATTCTGCCTTTAATGAAGCACATCATGTTCAAACTGACTTAATCCAAAAGGAAGCAGGTGGAGAGAAAGTCGATTTTCCTCTTATTATGGTTCATGCACAAGACCATTTGATGAACTCAATGACCCTTAAAGATATGGCCAGAGAAATCATCGAGTTGCATAAACTTATCAAAAAGGCATAAAACAAAACGCTCCTCTAGAATTGCCCAAGTACTTTTGGGCTTTTTTTATTCAAAATAATTTTTTCGCATAATAATTCTTGCAATGATATTAACACGAGAAATATGTATTTAAACTCATAGCTATTTTATTAAAGAAAAATAAAATGTGTAGTTTTAATCCGTTTTGCATTTAGAAAGGAAATGAACTTTAATGAAAAAAACATTCCCGGAAAATTTTTTATGGGGTGGAGCCACTGCTGCAAACCAATATGAAGGTGGATACAATGAAGGCGGAAGAGGGCTTGCAACAAGCGACTTCATAACAAATGGTTCTGCAGAACGCCCAAGGAAAATTACAATCAAGTTAAAAGATGGAACAAAAACAATGGTTAATCGACGGCCTTCTGGAGACCCAAAAATTGATACCATACCAGAAGGCGCAACAGGCTATATTGATGAAAACGTTTATTATCCAGGCCATAAAGCAGTTGATTTTTACCAACATTACAAAGAAGATATTGCCCTTTTTGGAGAAATGGGTTTTAAGTGTTTCCGGCTATCTCTTAGTTGGTCCCGTATTTTCCCAAAAGGTGGAATTGAAGGGGAACAACCAAATGAGGAAGGGTTAAAATTTTACGAAGATGTTTTTAAAGAGTGCAAAAAATATAATATCGAACCATTAGTCACTCTTTATCATTTTGAAACTCCAGCTTATTTGGCTCATCATTTTAATGGTTGGGGCGATCGTCAGACGATAGATTGTTTTTTACGAATGTGCAAAGAAGTATTTACAAGATATAAAGATTTAGTTAAATATTGGATCACCATTAATGAAATTAATGTATTAAATGGATACGCCTTTATGGGAACTAGGGAGGCTACCGCGCAGGCGCGTTATCAAGCGAAGCATCATATGTTTGTTGCGAGTGCTCTTGCCAATAAACTTTGTCACGAGATTATTCCAGATGCAAAGATTGGTTGTATGGTTGCATTAAGCTGCATTTACCCGAAAGATTGTAAGCCGGAAAATGTATTTGGAGCTTTGGATTATCGAAGAGGAGCTTTGATTTATACTGATATTATGATGAGGGGATATTATCCATCTTACGCCGACCACTTTTTTGAAGAGATGGGAGTAACCATAAAAAAAGAACCGGGGGATGACAATATAATCAAGGCGCACCCTTCGGATTTTTTATCATTTAGTTTTTACCGTAGTAGTGTATACCATACTGAAATCGTTCAGAATACCGATACCGGTGGACAAATGGGAGATGTAAATCCTTTTCTAGAAAATACTGAGTGGGGTTGGGCTATTGACCCTGTTGGGCTAAGATACACATTATCTGAACTTTATGACAGGTATCAAAAACCGCTCTTTATTGTTGAAAACGGAATGGGAACTATTGATAAGCCAAATGAAAATGGATATGTGGAGGATGATTATCGGATTCAATATTTCCGAGATCATATAGCAGAAATGAAAAAGGCGGTCACTTTAGATGGTGTCGATTTAATGGGATATACACCATGGGGTTGCATTGATTTAGTTTCAGCAGGAACTGGAGAGATGAAAAAACGGTATGGTTTTATTTATGTAGATATGGACGACGAAGGAAATGGAACATTAAAAAGAACAAAGAAAAAATCATTTGATTGGTACAAGAAAGTGATAGCAACTAATGGAGAAGACCTTAGTTTTTAGATTGAAAATATTTCAAATTATGATCAGTTAAATAAAACTCAGGTTTTAATAGATAGATCTCTCACGGAATCGGAATTCTTCAAAATGATTGATTATTCCTATGATTTGATTTTTAAAGGGTTTAAAAAACTAATTGATTGACGCTCCTGTTAAATAAGGAATTGGATTTCTTGGTCAAAAAGGAGAGCTTTAAAAGACACAAGGCTGGGCAAGTTACTGGCACATCCGCGAACTGAACCTAGACTCAAACGAAGCAATCGAATACGCAAAACTAAACGCGGGTGTTGTTCAGCTATCAAAAACAAGCATTAACCCATATTATTTAGGACTAAGAATGTTTGAAGATATTGAAGAGCGATATAATAATCCAGCAAAAGAAATGCGTGAGTTAGGTGTTAAACCAGGCAGCGGAAGAGAAAAAATGTTTGAAGTTCGTGAGTTAGAGTCTGATAGTTCATTTATCCGAAACTATTTAACGAAAGAACTTGTCATGAGAGAAGATATGTATTTATTCCAACGACAAGGTAAGGAATATAAAGTTAATGATAAAGCATGGGAAAATGTAAGAGTTCAACTTGTTGTTAGTAGGGTAAATGGAGGTTTCCCATATATCGTTGTTCAAGAGGGCGATTACTTAAAAAATGGGGAGCTTTATTTGAAGCGTTCCTATGAAAATATGGAACTTGATGTGAAGTATGTTGAGAAGGTAATGCCTTATATTCATCAGTTGTGGGGTAGAGGGGTTCATTTGGAGACGAATATTGAGGGTAAGTCTGTTTTGTTTAGTTATGATGGGAAGAATATTCATCGGAAGTATATTTGAGAACGCCTTTTATAGGCGTTCTTTATTTTGATAAATTTTTAGAGAAATATGAACAACTCCCATTTCAAATCAACGATTTGAAATGGGGATTATCTACAGTCTAGAAGACACCACTTAATAAACATGGTGTCTTTTTCCATATTGCCTTCGTTAATCAATCGTTCCAGTTTGTCGGATTTCAACATCTGCCTTTATATGAACTTTTACGTGAGGATAATACATTTCCCATTTTTTTTCATTAAATCCTGGATAATGTTCTCTATATTTTGCTCCTAAACCTAGAGGGTCTATTTGTTGGTTCTTAAATTCGGTAACAATCTTTACGCCGTTTTTTTCTAATATCTGTTCAATCTGTTTTTGAATCCTTTTTTTATCAACAGCTACCCTTTGTTTCTTTGAAGGAGCGAATTCTTTAAGACTTGGTCTCAGTTTTAGCTGAATAATAAATTCTGGTCTATCATGTACAATTTTTACTTTATACTTTACTTTTGAACCGAGAGTTTCAATAACGACCTTATCACCATTTTCTAAAATAAATTGGTGCAAAGTATTTTTGGAGCTTTCAACTAAAGTCTTAAATATGAAAGAATCTTCTAGTGAAATAGATGTAACATATTGATCATTTTTAAAAAATGCCATTCCAGTGATCCTGATGTTTTCGTTTTCTGTTTTAATTAAAGGTAAATATGGATCCTGTCCCATTTGAAATAATTGAAATAAAAAGGTATGTAAATCAGTTCGAGGAAGTTGGCCAATTTCCATATTTTGCTCTAGCAAATTATTGACATAAATTGAAACGTTCTCATTTTTATATTTCTTTGATTTAAATAATTGATTAGCATCGCCATCAACAATTCCCAATTGAATAAGGCTCCCAATTGAAGGGTCACGATGTAAGGTGTCTACAAAATCATTGATCCCTATTTTTGCCAGTTCTTTTCCATAAAGAGCTATACGAACCTGACCACTTACCAATGGATTTTGAGTTTCGTTATTTAAGATCGAACGAATCTCTTTACTGGATTTCCCTATAGCTGTTCGGACTTCTGTAGAAGAAGTTTTGTCTTTTTTAAAAATGGGATATACAATTGTTCCCTTTATGTTCTGTTTTCCCGAAAGATCATACCCTAACCCCTGTGACATATCGATTTTATTAACAATGTAGGAGGTGGGAAAAAGGGTGCACCCTGACAATATTAAAATAAGAAACAACAAAAGCACAGACCTACTAATCATTTTGATTACCCATTTTTTAAAAGTAACAAAAAGTAAGAGTATTGGAATATAGCCGTAAAAAATCCATAAATTCATTTGAGTGATATATTTATCTAGCATATCTTTGAAGGGGTCGTTTATTATTTGACAAAGGACTACGCTTAATAGGCTAAGAATTAGTAAAATATAATTTTGCTTACTACTAAAAATTTTTTTAAAACCTCTACTGGAACACCATAATAAAAGTGCGAGTAAAGAGCTAACGATAACCAAATACATGGAGATATATAAGTATTCAAATCTCTCTAAAAAAGGCAGTGTAATTATTTTCGTAAAAGACAGTTCTGGCCAAATTGTCGTATTTAACAGTTTTTCACTATAGAAGGTAAGGGAAACAATAGAAGAAAAAGTATATAGTAAAGTAGTAAATAGAACACCTAAATGAGCAAATTTTTTTGAGGCTTTAGGATTCCTTATAAATGGATAGAACATCAGTAAAGTTTCAGTTCCAGCCGTTGTAGACATTGAGCCTTTTAAGGAATCAGACAATTCTTTTAATGAATGGCTCATTATAGGCAGTAAATTTGAAAAGTGAGCCATTTTTAACGGAAAAAAATAAAGGACGATTAACAAAATTTGCGGGAAAATAAACGATAAAAGAGACATCCCGACAACAACTCGAAATCCTCCGGAAATACAATAATAAACTGATAATAAAATTAAGGAAGCAATAATCCATGATGGTATGGTAGGAAACATCCAGACTTGAACGATCTCTATAAACTTTAGTAAAACATAAACACTTGCTAACCAATAATATATCATGATAAAAAAACTAAAAAATTTGCCTAGTATATTTCCAAAAATACTTACATGAACATCGATAATATCTCCATCGACTTTTCCTAAAAGTTTATACATCACCCATATTAACACCTGTACTAAACAACCTGCAGCTAATACACCAATCCAGGCATCATTTCCTGCTTTCGCGGCAATGATTCTTTGGAAACTTAAAATACTAACACCAACTTGCGAATTATAAATAACAAAGAAGACTAAATAAGGAGAAATCTGATGTCTTATATTCACTTTCATTTTAATTTCTCCTTTACGGTTTATTCATAAAAATCGTTCGCTGGCTCTGGTTTTTTTCCTGTACCAGTTGACTTTCTCTTTTTTTGTGGACTCAATGATGCTGGGTTTTCTTTTTGCATCGAAAAAGGGAGTCTGACCCATAAATCTTGAAATGAAGTCTTACGTATTGGATACTGGCTTAAATAGGGACGCCCGAGTGACGTTAACCGCAGTAAGTGAAGCAATGTAAATTGGTAGCCTAAAAACACTCCAAACAAACCTAGCCATTGAGCTAGAAAAATGATTGGAAACTTAATAAATCGAATGGTATTACTAAATTTATACACAGGCGCCGTATACGAAGTTAAAGCGCCAAGTCCTACTAAAATAAGCAGAATATTACTTGTTAATCCAGCTTCCACAACAGCCTGCCCGAGGACGATACCACCTACTACACCAAGGGACATTCCGATTTTAGGTGGCAGGCGGATTCCAGCCTCTTTTACCATTTCGATCATTAATTCTAAAAAAAGAGCCTCACCGAATGGGGGAAAAGGAACTGTTGCCCTTGAGCCGACAAGCGTTTCAAGTAAACTGGCAGGAATCAACTCATAATGATAAGTCATAATTGCTACATACAGCGGACTTACGAATATCGAGATATAAATAGCACTGAATCGTAATAATCGAAAGAAATTTGCAATAATCCAAGAATAACTATAATCTTCCATTGCTATAAAGGATTCCATAAAGGTAACTGGAAGAATTACTAGATTTGGTGATCCATCTACTGCAATGACAATTTTACCTTCTGTAAGACCAGCAGCTACTCGATCTGATCTTTCGGTGGAGATCGATTGAGGAAACAAGGAATTAGAATTGTCCTCAATCATGGAAGAGATATAAGAACTATCCTGAATTTGGTCATATTGAATATCGGTTATTCTTTGTATTACTGTGTTTACGTTTTCCTGATCGGCAATCCCATCCATATATATAACTGCTACTCTTGTTTTTGATAGCTCTCCAACCTTCATTTCCGTGATTAGCAGTTCAGGTACTGGCAATTTTTTTCTAATTAGATTAATATTTGTGTCTAATTCTTCAATAAATCCAATTTGAGGTCCTATGGCAGAGACTTCCATAGTCGTTATGCCAATATCACGAAATTTACTGTTTGCTATATTAATTAATAAACATTCTTCATCATCTTGATGCTTTTGAATAGCTACTGACCCAATTAAAATGTTTTGGATGATTTTATTTTTATCCTTAGTTAAAATAATCTCTTGAACAGGGATTTTATTCTTTAATCCTTCGAGCGATAACCATTCCTGCAAATAAGGTAAGACATCTTTATGTAAAATGTCTGATGAGATGAGTGTGCGATAATAAGATAGCCAAAAAGGTGCATTGTCATTTAATGAAGTATGTTCGTGAACAAAATCATTTGATTTTGATAATTGTTCCGCCCAAGTTTGTTCAATTATATTTTGTGGTTCCTTTTCCTTATCTCCATTTTTTATCTTCATCCGTATCCCTCAAAACTAATTTTTTTAAATTATGTGTAAAAAAGGGAATTTTATACAAGTTTTACTCGATAAATGCTTACTTTAAATATTTGTTTCTTTTTTTGTTTTAGATGATTTCCAGCAATTTCGTTATGACCAAGAACTAGCCTCGCACAGGAACACATATGAGCTGCAGTTGGAAATTGTACCTTAATATTATTTCTTAGTTCTGCCATTCGAGTAGCGATACCAAGTATGGAACCAAGTCGTTCTAGATCTTCTTGAAAAGAACTGATAATCCATTCACCTATACTGGCTACATGTATGATTAAGAGTTAAAAATGTATTATTTAATTGAAAGATATTTTTCTCTAGAACAAGGGGGTACCGTCTTACAATCCGTTTTAATGTTATCGTAATACAACTAACCGCAAAGTTAATACTTAAAAATAATTAACGAGTAAAAACATATTCAAATTTTATAATCATTCGTTTAAGTCTTTATCCATAGGCCTGTTAAAGTTATTTTTACAGAAAAGAGGGGACTATTTTAGTAACTTATTGCTAATTAAGACGAACATATTAAAAAAAATACTTCGCATATATTTCAGGTTATATGCGAAGTATTTAGCGGATCTTTGTATTCCATAGTTTGACTATTAGGAACTATAGAATATTGTATTCGTAAGTTTAAACAGGTTATTAATTTAAAATCTTTAAGAGAAACAAGGCTGGGCAAGTTACTGGCACATCCGCATCATGCGCGAACTGAACCTAGACTCAAACGAAGCAATCGAATACGCAAAACTAAACGCAGGCGTTGTTCAACCATCAAAAACAGGCATTAACCCATATTATTTAGGGCTAAGGATGTTTGAAGACATAGAAGAACGATACAATCACCCATCAAAAGAAATGCGTGAGTTAGGTGTTAAACCTGGCAGCGGTCGAGAAAAAATGTTTGAAGTACGAGAGTTAGAGTCTGATAGTTCATTCATCCGAAACTATTTAAAGAAAGAGCTTGTCATGCGAGAAGATATGTATTTATTCCAACGCCAAGGTAAGGAATATAAAGTTACTGATAAGGCATGGGAAAATGTAAGAGACCAACTTGTAGTTAGTCGAGT
>NZ_NUEU01000026.1:0-14211 GCF_002556365.1 Bacillus sp. AFS002410 | reverse complement strand
TTTTCAAAGTTCACTTTGTCGCTCGTAAGCGACTTTAATATAATAACATTTTGTTGTTCTATTTGTCAACAACTTTTTTACTATTTTCTTTCGTTGTCGACTTGTTTTTCGTGACAACATAAACAAATATACCACCTCGTCCAATTGAATGCAAGCACTTATTTTAAAAAAATTCATTAAAACAATTCACATAATTTTCAACCAAATTAATTAGTTAATTGTACAACTAGGTATAAGTACAAGCGCAAACTATTCCACTTCATAGATTAGTACAAGAAAGGGAGGAATTGTTATGCAATGTAATGAAGCCCATCAATTATGTAATAATTTTAGAGGGCAGGTTGTACGCATTTTCGATAAAGAAGGCAATGAGCATGTTGGTCGTATAACTAGAGTAACTGAAGATCGAGTATTTATTGAACCAGTAAATCAACATCGTCAAAGCTCTAATTCATCTAATAGTTCATCAAATCGCAATAGAAGTAATATGAACAGAAACCAATCTAATAGAGATTTCTCAGATAGAAATGTTTCAAATAGAAGTTTCCGTAATGAAAACCGTTTTGATAATATGTTTGGTAATCGTTCAGAAGATAGATTTGATGATAGATTCGACAGACGATTCGATAGAAGATTTGATAGAAGAGATGATAGAAGAGATGATAGAAGAGATAACCGAGATTTCGATCGAGATGGATTTAGATGCGGATTCTTCGGTTGTGGTTTCGGTGTTTCAATTGCACTTGGTTTTGTAGCTGGAGTCGCATTAGCTGCGTTATTCTTCTTTTAATAGACCAGTAAACTTTAATATTCAATTATGTGGGTATGTCTCTTAAGTCAGTTACTGACTTTTGGGACACCCTTTTTAAATGAAAAAACATATAGAAATCTTTAAGAAATTCCCACTACTCAGCACAAATTATTAACACAAAATAACTTCATCCCCCTAGAGACAGAATAATAGTATTAGAACAATAAAACTAGGAGCTAGATATTATTATGAAAAGAATCATTATCATTTTATTCGTAATTTCCTTATGTACCTATACACTTACTATCGCTAAGTCATTTTTAACCATGAACACAAGGGAGATTAATAAACATTTCCCTATCTACCCTCATGGTGACCGGTGAATTAGAAGAGTATACTTAAATAAATAAACGATTATAATCGAGGGTGAGGAGACTATGTATATAGAAGCAATAATAAATGATTTATCAGAAATGGGTTTATTTCATAAAAGAGATCTTAAGTACATCCGACTAACTGGTGGAACAACAAGCAGTATCTATCTTCTAATCTATAGTAATATAGATGCCAAATATATCGTTAAATTAAATGATCCTCAAGTATTAGAGTCAGAATCTTTTTTTCTGAATTTCTATCATAAGGTGAATTTATTACCAAATTTACTTTTTGTTGAAAAATCATTTAACTATTTAGTTTATCCTTTTATTCAAGGAAACACGAACTATGATAGAGATAACAAAAAAAACTTATTAAAATCACTTGTTGAACAGCTGATAAATCATTATGAACCTTATCCTAATGCTCCCGGTTGGGGCTGGGCAGATGATTTAACGGATTCTTGGACAAATTTTCTTTTGAGTAGAATTACAGAAGCTAATAAAATTTTAGATTCTCATTTACTTAAAAAAGATCATAATCTTATCCTTTCAATAGTTAACAATACAAATCGAATGATAATTCAAGGAGATCCATTTTTAATCCATGGTGATTGTGGTGTACATAATTTTATTTTTAATAAGGGCAAGTTAAATGGAGTAATTGATCCCACTCCTGTTTTTGGGGATCCGCTTTATGATTTAATCTATGCATTTTGTTCTTCGCCAGATAATCTAACAAAAGAGACATTATATTATGCAGCGAGTCAATTGAAATTTTTACAAAACACTGATGCGAGATATCTATTTGAAGAAGTATTAGTCGGATTATATCTTAGGCTAGCTACATGCATAAAGTATCATCCAGAGGATTTAAACGAATATCTAGTAGCTTGGGATTACTGGAAAGAACTAGTTAGATCTACATAAACTTTAGGTCAGTACTCTAGAAAAAATTAATCATTTGAAACAAGGGTATAAATAATAGGTAATTCTTCTTCAGTCGTATGGCCGATATTCTGTAATATTAATAAAACAGATACTCTTTATAGAACAATTAATAAAATGGGAAGGTGATTTAATTCCTTTTCCATTTTTCTTTTAGGCAACCTATTCTCATCCTCTAATACTTTTACCATTCTTTTACGAAAAGAAGTATTTTTCAAGATTTTTTTGAATGCCCCTCTTTTACGTTCTATATTTTATTCCTTCCGCTCATTGAATACATCTTTGTTTTTGAATCAATTTATATTCTATTTCGATAACCTGAATACCAGAAAGATATAAACGTCTCCCCTCATACATATCCATAACTCTCTAAATCTGAATAACAAATTGATTTCGATTTATAGAATTGAAGGAGTTTTTTAATCTAGTCGATCCACCTTCCGTCTCACTCACTCTATAATCTACAGGAAATATTGTTCCATATTTTCCCTTAAGTAAACATTATAACGTTATATAGACTTGCTTAATATTCTATGCTATCGTGAATATGTAAAAAAAGAAACAACAATTTATTAAGCCTATTCAGTTCAAAGTTTGAAAACGCTTACCGCACAATCTATATATAGATACGTATCTTTAATGGTGATTTAACCATTATTTAGTCATTTTAACAGTGGCTCGATGAAAAGCACTTTTTCCTGATGCCATAAAGCCACTTGCCCTCTCGTAAGTGTTTGCACCAAAACCTATTAAAGAGGAGATAGATAATAAGGGAGGGACGGTAATTGATTCAATTGCATCCTCGGTCAATTTTTATACTGGAGGAATTTCTTAAAACAAAGTCGGTCATTAATGGAAATTACCTTTCAAAATTTGCAAATGTATCCTCTCGTACGATTCGAGCCGATATAAAAATGTTAAATTTGCTCATTCGCGAACACGGTGCGGTTATCCAATCCTACAGAGGAAATGGATATCTGTTAGAAATCCAAGATGACCATTCTTTTTATTCGTTTATTCAAACACACCATCAAAAGAATATCGGGAACCATTCTGATGTTCCCATCGACCAGACTGGACGTGTTTTATATATCTTAAGAAGATTGCTCGGTTCGCCAGATTATATAAAGTTAGAGGACTTGGCAGATGAGCTTTACGTTAGCAAATCTACTGTGAATAATTTAATAAAAGATGTAAAGAAGTTATTGGGAAAATATAAATTAATTCTGGAGAAACGACCAAACTACGGCGTAAGCGTAAAAGGTGATGAATTTGATATCCGCTCTTGCATGTCGGAGTATTACTTCAATCGCGATATCCACACTCCGCTTATGCAAAATGTACAATATCTGCTGAAGCTGTTCAAATCCTTTGAAATAGAGACGGTCAAAGAAATTATGCTACGTTCCCTAAAGGAAAAGGACATGGGACTATCTGACCAGGAGTTTGAAAATTTATTAGTGCACATTATCATTTCCATTGAAAGAATCCGAAGTGGCAGTGTGATAACAGAAATAAATATCGACACGAAATCTATTAAACATTCAAAGGAATACCCAATTTCTTGCAAAATGTTATCTGAACTAGAAAAAGTATTTTCTATTCACTTTCCATATGAAGAAAGTATTTATATAACCATCCACTTAATGGGAACAAAGGTAGCGAGCTATCCGTCATTCGAGGTAGCTTCAAAAGAGGAAACAGTGCATCATATGATAGAAGAAATTCTTCAAGCCGTTTTTGAAGAAATGAATATAGATTTGCAGCATGATGAAGAACTGAAGCTGAATATGGCGGAACATTTATATGTAGCATTAAATCGGATCAAATATGGGCTGAATGTGAGAAATCCAATTATTCAGGATATCAAAACACAATATCCCTTAGCCTTCGAAGCCGGCTTAATTGCATCTAAGGTCATTAGCGACAAGATAAACAAAGAAATTGAAGAAGGCGAAACCGGATATTTAGCCATTCATTTAGGTGCGTCCATCGAGAGGCAGAAAAAGAACAGAAAACAAAAGCGTTGTTTAATCGTTTGTGCAACAGGAAAGGGAAGTGCCCAGCTGCTTAAATACAAATTAATTGAGCATTTTGGGGGAACTTTGGATATTGTCGACATCGTAAGCTATTATAACTTGAAAGATTCTATATTAGATGGTCAGATTGATTTTATTATTAGTACAGTGACAATCGATCAGGATATATCTGTGCCTGTTATAAAGGTAAACACAATTCTGGGGAAAGATGATGTTAGCAAAATCAGAAATAATATATTTCAACAACACAGCGGGGACATCAGTGCCCATGTAAAGAGTGAACTAGTCTTTTTACAACAACAAATGGATTCAAGAGAGGAAGTCATCCGATTTTTAAGTGACAAGATTGTTGATTTACAGCTGGGAGACACCCCCTTCTGTGCTGCAGTCATGGAGCGTGAAGCGTGCTCTTCTACAGCCTTCGGTAACCTTGTAGCAATACCGCACCCTATCAAAAATATGAGCCAAGAGACGTTTATCGCGTTTTGTACTTTAGCCAAGCCAGTAGATTGGGGTGGAACACCTGTACAATTAATTTGCTTATTTAGCGTACAGAAAGACAATAAGAGTGATCTACAATATTTATATGATTTCCTATACAACATTCTCGATAATAAAAGTACTGTCGATAAAATAATCGGCTGCACCAATCATAAAGAGTTTAATAAATTGATACATGTTAGATAACCTTATTTTCTATATAAACATTTTCGGCATCCTATTTCAAAACTTCCGTCTCTAACGGAAGTTTTTTATGTTGTTCAAAAAAGTCGTTGTTTTTTAAAAAGTAGTGTTATGTTTGTTTCTACACGGCTTTATACGAGTTACTACCTTTCATATTTTTGGTCTTTTCCTTACTCATCCCCCCTTGTGTTACTTCTTTTCATACCTTTCCTTTTTCCTTACTCATAGCCCCCCTCCCAAGTTACCAATTTCTATATTTCTCTATGTTCATTTACTTATAGCTCCTCCCCCATTTGAGTAACACGCTAAAAACTTCCGTTTCTAACGGAAGTTTTTTATATTTAGCCGAAATGGATTACGAATTACAATACAAATATCAAAGAAAACGCTTTTATACATATAAGGAGGTAAATATGGAAACTAGCTTACCAATCAGTTTTCAAATTATTTTACATGGCGGAAATGCACGCAGTTTATCATTAGAAGCAATCAGATTCGCCAAGAACGGAAAAATGGAAGAAGCACTAGAAAATCTCAAACAGGCGAAAGAGGAATTAGGGCTTGCCCATCAAATTCAAACTACGCTTATTCAAGATGAAGCCGGTGAAAATAAAACTGAAATCAGCTTACTCTTAATCCATGCGCAAGATCATCTGATGAATGCTATCACGGTAAGGGAGCTCGCTGAAGAAATCATTTCATTACACGAAAAAATAGATACAAATCAAGTTCCTTTATAAGGTCAACAATTTAATTAGCTAAAGAAGAAATTACATTATGTTAAAAGGAGAAATATATCATGAAAATTTTATTATGTTGTGCAGCAGGAATGTCCACTAGTATCATCGTCAAAAAAATGCAGGCTTCAGCAGAAAGCCAAGGAAAACAGTATATGATCAAAGCTGTTGACCAAGGCAAGGCAGAAGATGACATAAAAGACTGTGATGTCGTGCTTTTAGGGCCACAAATCCGCTTTTCACTACCAAGATTTCAAGAATTAGGCAAGCAATATAATGTACCGGTCGAAGTCATCAATCAAATGCACTACGGAATGTGTAACGGTGAAGCTATTCTACAGCATGCTGAGTCAATGGTTTCTAAAGCATAAGAAAATCGTTTTATGCTGACTTGATATAACGCTGAAAGATGGACAGAACACATTATAGATAATCAGCATCGAAAAACACACCATGAGGTTATATGGTATTGAAAAAACATATCAAATAAAGGAGATTACAAGGAGATGAATAAATTATTCGGCTTTTTGGAGAATAAAATAGCTCCATTCACTTATAAGATTGGTTCACAAAGGCATTTACTAGCAGTACGTAATGGCGTGATGTCCACGCTTCCGTTGACAATTGTTGGATCGTTTTTTGTTCTTTTTCTAAACTTCCCAGTCGATGCGTTCACTCAATGGATCGCACCGCATAAAGCCGCTCTCGATATTCCATTTCGTTTTACGGTAGGCGCAATGTCATTATATGCGGCATTTGGCGTAGGTTCAGCATTAGCGGAGTCATATAAATTGGATCAATTGAATGCTGGGTTTTTATCAATGCTGGCATTTCTAATATCCTGTGTTGTGCCTGTACAGGTAACTCAGCCAGTAGAAGGAGTTATCGATGCTGGCCGTTGGTTACCAATTAGTAGTTTAAGTGCTGGATCATTATTCGGAGCAATTGTTACATCTTTAATAACTGTAGAAATTTATCGGTTTTTAATAAAACACAATATTACTGTGAAGATGCCGGACAGTGTTCCCCCAGCAGTTGCAAAATCGTTTTCCGCTCTTATCCCTACTTTTGCTGTTGTAATTGTCTTTTGGGGAATTCGTTACGGATTAAATTTCAATATTAACTCGTTTATTACAACCTTGATTTCTCCGCTTAAAAATATATTAGTAGGTAATAGTTTACTTGGAGGATTACTAACAGTTTTCTTAATCGTATTTTTCTGGTCACTTGGTATTCATGGTCCAGCAATTTTGGATCCGCTCATTCGTCCTATGTGGGATACGGCAATCCTTGAGAATGCAGATAAATTTGCACAGACTGGTAATGCGCACCACCTACCATATTTATTCACGGAACAATTTCTTCAATGGTTTGTATGGATAGGCGGAGCTGGATCAACCTTGGCTCTTGTTGTTCTGTTTATGTTCTCGAAAGTAAAATATTTAAAGGATTTAGGCAGATTGGCCTTTGTTCCAGGATTATTTAATATCAATGAGCCTATTATCTTTGGTGCTCCGATCGTGATGAACCCTATACTTTGTATTCCATTCATTATTACGCCATTAGTGACAACGACGATTTCTTACTTCGCAGTTGTTTCTGGTCTTATTCCAATGATGATGGCAAAATTGCCATTCACGATGCTTGCGCCAATTGGGGCTGTGATTAGTACAAACTGGACATTCTCAGCAGGTGCCCTTTCTATTCTAAACTTCTGTATCGCATTAGTTATATACTATCCGTTCTTTAAAGTGTTTGAAAAAAAACAACTGAAAGTCGAAGAAGAAGGGAGACAAGCAGCCTAAGATGTTTGAAATGATAAGTGCCGTTTTCGCCTTAATAGCAGCTCATATTTTATTCGATCGCTCAAACTTTGGGAGGAAGATCACTCCTTGGGCATCGATTGGTATTTCTATTTTAGCTATCGGTTTATCCATCGTCGTATTTGTACTCATCGGTAGTAAGTTTGTTTCTATAATAATTATCACAACTGTATTTTGCAGTGTATTCGTTTCAACAAGATATAGAGCCTACGTTACAAATCTAACTGCTGCAAGAAAATTATAGTCCATTAGGAGGAAGAACGGTAATGACAAGAAAACTAGGGGTTTCCATATACCCGGAGCATTCAAAACCCGAAAAAGACAAGGAATATTTAGCACTAGCTTCTCAGTACGGATTCGAACGAGTTTTTACCTGTCTTCTTTCTGTGAATAAACCAAAAGAAGTTATTATGGAAGAATTTATAGATATAATCACGTATGCAAAATCCCTTGGGATGGAAGTCATTTTGGATGTTGCGCCAGCTGTTTTTGGAAAGCTAGATATCAGCTATGATGACTTAAGCTTCTTTGCTCAAATGGGTGCGGACGGAATCCGACTAGATCTTGGTTTTGACGGATTAAAAGAATCAAAGATGACATATAACTCATACGGGCTCAAGATTGAACTGAACATGAGTAATGATGTCGACTATTTAGAGAACATATTAACTCACCAAGCCAATAAGAATCTTCTGCTCGGTTGTCATAATTTTTATCCGCAAAAGTACACAGGTTTGCCATATGACTTCTTTATAAAATGCAGTGAACGATTTAAAAAGCATGGAATCCGTACAGCAGCATTTGTTACTTCTCATCACGGTAATATTGGTCCTTGGGACATTAATGATGGCTTATGTACATTAGAACAGCATCGCTCATTACCAATCGATGTACAAGCAAAGCATTTATGGGCGACAAAGTTAATCGATGATATCATAATCGGAAATGCGTATGCGTCCGTTGATGAACTGAAGCTACTTGGATCCCTTAACCGTGATTTAGTGCAACTAAAAGTAAAGCTTCTGCCGGAGACATCTGATACAGAAAAGACCATAGCTTTGAGTGAACTTCACGTAAGACGTGGCGACATTAGTGAATACATGATTCGTTCTGTAGAGGTTAGGAAAAAATATGCCGCAGAAGATTTCCCAATTCGCAACAGCATTAATCAGCAAAAAGGGAAAATTTTCATCGGAAACAATAGCTTTGGTAAGTATAAGGGCGAACTCCAAGTTGTATTGCAAGACATGCCACTAGATAGTAGAAAAAACTATATTGGGGATGTTGTGGAAGAAGAGCATTTCCTAATTGATTATATTCAGCCTTGGGGTACCTTTGCTTTAAAGGGTGAGGAATAATGATAAAAGTCCTGTACAGCCTTATGGCATAAAAGATAACAAATAAAAGACTGCACTTTAAGAAGATGATCCAACTAGAACATCTCTTGAAAAGCAGTCTTTTTCATTCCAACATTTAAAACAGTCTTTTAACCCTATCTTTTTCTACATAAAAAAACCCTATAGCCTAACACATCTTTAAATCGCAATAGCAACTCTTGAAACCTATGAAGTAATTCTACTCCTTCAGGTGGTAACTTTTGAAAAGGGAGTGAATCCGTTGACTTTGTTGAAGTGTTCATAACCGTATTTCCTTTTAGGATCTTATAATCTCGAAATCCACCTTTAATTAGACTCTGTTCCCACTCTCTTACCGTTTTTACTTTTGGAATTCCATATACTTCATTTATTTCACTTTCTTCGTTTGTAGTTAATTGTCTTTCTGACGTCATTTCGATCGCGAGAAAATATCCACCTTTTTTTAATACTCTTACATATTCAGGTAATGATTTATCTACATTCGTGAAACTCGTTACTGATTCAGAAATAATAAAATCAAATGAGTCATCTTTAAATGGAAGGTTCTCTGCATTTGCTTGATGCAAGGCAATTGGGATTCTCATTTTATTAAAGCGTTTCTTAGCATTAGCTAGCATCCGGCTGTTTAGATCGATTGAAGTAATAGAGCAATTGTAATTTTCATATAAATAACAGGCTGTTTTACCTGAGCCACATCCTACTTCTAAAACCGAACTTTCCGATGTTATTGGAAGAAATTTTATTATTTTTTTCGTTAAATCAAAACCACCTGGATGTGCGTCTTCTATATTTAATATGGCGATTAAATCTATATAAGAAAATTTCTTCATATTTAAGACCCCAATCATATAGTTTCGTATAGTCTATTCATTGAAGGTCTGATTTGCTTTGTAAACTTCGTAATTTTAACCTTTTCTAATAAAAATTCGGATTTTTGGTTGATCGAATATTTGCTCGAAATATTACTCCCTGTTATTTCTTATTTCTTTTTGAATTTTTCGGAGAGCCTTTTTCGAACCTCGTTCAATATCGCGCTCCAATTTCCTCGTCGCGTATTCTACGAATAAAGAATCTAGATCATATCCATCCGGATAAAGTTCAGCTGCTTTTAATTCTAAAGTAATTCGTTTTTCATTTACTTCGATTAATTCTCCGTTATAAAATACAACAAGATTGAAGTATTGATCGATTTCTTTATAGACAATTCCAACATTATCTAAGTCTAATAATTTTACTCGATCACCTTTTTGATAGTTAACCCTTTCTTCAGCTTTCACTTTAACAATCTTTGGCTTCCTTATTGCACTTTCATTCACTTTTTCTAATCGGTACTCTTTATTTTCCATATATTCTTTTGCTCTTTGAAGAATATTTTCGTGAATATTCATTTTCTTAGAAATCCAAAGCGCATTACTTTCCCCTGATTTCCCGATTATTAACCTATACATTGGCTCTAGTGTTTCACTATTAAATCGCATTGCTGCGTTCATAAAGTCGCTATGCATTTCTGAGAACCGCTTGATTTCCCCATAATGAGTAGTTGCAACTGTAATGCATCCCATAAGGTAAAATTCTTCTAAAATGGATATTGCTAATGCTGCTCCTTCATTCGGTTCAGTACCACTTCCTATTTCATCAAATAGTAAAAGTGTATTATTATTGGAAACCCTCATAATATCCGAAAGGTTTTTCATATGTGATGAAAAAGTGCTTAGAGCATTTTCAATACTTTGATTATCACCAATATCAACAAAGATTTTTTCAAAAACAGCAATTTCTGTCTCCTTGTCTCCAATAATATGAAAACCTGACATTGTAGCTAAAGTTAGTAATCCAATTGTTTTTAAAACGATTGTTTTTCCACCTGCATTCGGTCCAGTAATGATTAAACTACGATAACTTTCCCCTATCTCGAAATTAAGTGGAACTACCTCACCTGTTAATAGCGGATGCTTACATTGAACTAACTTGATATATCCAAAGTCATTTAGTTTAGGTTCAACTCCACCAATTTGTTTACTAAACTTCGCTTTTGCAAATACCATATCATATTGACTAATTAACTCCATATTTATGTTTATTTCATAAATGTTCTCTAAAATCATACCTGCAAGGGTGGCTAATATTTGGTATTCTTCCATTGCCTCTTCAGCCTTTAAGCTGGCAAGCTCACTGTTTAATTTCGTAACAGTATTTGGTTCAATAAAAACAGTCGACCCTTTGGATGAAACTTCAATGATTGCTCCAGGAACTTGCTTTTTAAAAGAAGCTTTAATTGGAATTGTATATCGATCATCCTTCTTACTAATAAAGAAGTCTTGAATATATGTTTTATTAGCACTATTATTCAAAAATTTATTTAAGCGGTCTTTAATTTTCCCTTCCACTGCTTCAATATTATTTCTTATTCTTTTCAGTTCTTTACTAGCCGCAGAATCCACGCTGTTTCCTTTAATTGAAAAATTAATTTCATCTTCAACCTTTACAAATTCACTCATTGAATTTGCGTAAGATGCAAGAATTGGTGCAAAAAACACTTTTTCTTGCATAAACTTTTTAATTCTTCTACACCCTCTTAAAAAATCAGAAATACTGATTAAATCACTCGGATCTAATATCAAGCCCTTTTCTAGCTTTTGAATAATACTTTCAATGTTAGAAACTCCTAAAAACGGTACATGGCCTTCTGCATCTAAAATTGCCCGAGCCTCTGTTGTTTCATTTAATCTATTTTTAACTGCTTTCATATTAGAGCTAGGTTCTAATTGATCGATCAATTTTTTACCTAAGCCACTCACACAATAGGTTTTTACTATTTCCTTTAACTCGTTATATTGTAATTTTTCAAATGTACTATTGTTCAATTTAAATTCTCCTCTTTAATATGATTTAAGTGAATCATAAATGGAGATACCTACACGCCAGATTTCAATGAGGGATATAATATATCTTCTTTTTCACCCGAAAAAATATAAAAAAGCTGCGGAGAGATACCGCAGCTTTAATCACATTACAAGGCAATCATAATTGAAATATAGTTAAATAAGCTATCAAAGTATAGCCTTACTAATTTCATTACACGCATTATAAAGTATTGTAGGTATCTTCATAGGTTTTGAAATAAATACATGACAAAATTAAGGGTATGAATTCTTTAAATTCCCCTTTTTTCCATCCGATTTATTTCATTTAATTTTTTCCTATTTAGAACCTACTGCACTCACAAAATGCACCTCATTTATTATTATATTCATTGAAATCTAACTTATTGAAATCATCATACTATGTGGAAATTGAAAAGTAAAGATGATCTACTACGGATTTATTATATGTTTAAGATAAAAACTTTCTATTATTTTTTTACATTTTGTTTTTGAAAGTCATATTCTTCCGGTGTAACATGGTGCGATCCCTCGTCACTTCAATTTAAATGTGACATGTATTCAAATGCAGTTGTTCCATAGACGTTTTTAAAGTGTTTATTTAAATGAGTTAAATCAACAAAACCACACTCAGTTACTGCTGAATAAATATCTCTATTTTTTTCAATTAACTGTTTTGCATGTTCGATCTTATAGTTAAGAAAGTATTGGTAAGGTGATATCCCAGTATGAGCCTTGAATAATCTAATAAACTTAAATTTCGATAAATTAAGCTCTTTACATATATCTTCTAGTCTAAGAACACTTTCTAAATTAGTATGAATCATATCCTTTGCTTTACCCACGAGAACATTATCTTTCTTATAATCTGTTGAAAGATTAGTTTGAAGAAGGTCCTCTGTGAGAGATACGAGTAATTCACTACACAAAGCTTCATCTTTTCCGGTAAATATCGCATTTGTAAGACTTAATATTTTTTGTTCGAGAATATAATCATAGATTATAGGAGTTGTAAAACGTACTATATCCTTTTTCTCTATTATCTCTAAAAGCAATTGTGGATCGATATAGAGCATAACATAATCAAGACCAGACTCGTCATGTGCCATACCGTCATGTGCCTGTTCTGGATTAAAAAGCATAATACCATTTTGATGTGATAATTGTAAGCTGCCATCAAGATTGTACTGTTGAATCCCGCGTAATGTTACACCTATTGCGTACTCCTTGTGAGAGTGCTTTTTATACTTAAAATCAGTAATACTTGCTGATAGCGCAGTAATACCTAATGATTTTTTATAGATAAATTTGTCCATTAAATTCACCTCTTTAGAAGCTTACTTACATCCATATCATGACCGTAGCATAAACTAAGAATAATGCCATTACAATATTGACGGTCTTTTTTCGTTTCTGTAAAAACACCTTGAAGATTGACCCGAAAAGCACCCAAGTAATAAATGCTAAGAATCCAATGATTGTTATAGCCATAACACTAAATGTAACTGCAGACAACTTGACATTATAGGGCAGTATATAACTAGGAATTACTGTCATTGTAAATAGTACTACCTTTGGATTTAAAAACTGCATAAGAAATCCGGACATAAATGTTCCTGTTTGATTTTCGGATGACTTTGATGAATCCATTTTGTAAATTTGGTATGCAAGATAAAGCATATAAACGCTTCCTACTATCTGCATAATAATTAAAATTTTCGGTATGACCTCTATTAGAATAGTGTTTACCATAGCAGAAATTACAAGTAATAATCCAAATGCAATTGTTGCACCATACGTATATTCCATCGCCTTTTTTGTCCCATTATTATGCACTGTCGATAATATTACTATATTAGTTGGTCCTGGTGTAAATGTAACAATAAAACAATACACTAAAAAAGATGTAATATTCACGAGAAAAACTCCTTTCACTTTCAAGTTATTCTCATCAAATCTTACATCTTAAAGATAAATGCTTATAGTATATTATTGCAGGTATACATAAAGAAGTTAACCATACGTATTTTAGGATACTGATACTTTACTTTTCATTCTGTTGTATTCAATTTTATTCAACTAATGAGTGAGATCTACTACAAATTAAAACTTCACTTCTCCAGTTAAGACTCCTATAATGATCGCTGCAATAAGAATAGTTATTACAGTAAATAAAATTTCAAAGCGAACAGGTTTTAAACCTTTTTTCGCCTTCTCGTAGAAGGTAAAAATAATATAATATATAACTAATCCAATGATTAGTGCTATTAAATCTATAATAGTATAGGGTTTGCTAATATAGCTGTCTAAATAGTAACCAGTTAGGAATACTACACCACAAAACATTAACTGTGTAACGAAATATTTTATAAGGTTCATTTGTATAATCTCCTTTTTTAGGTCTATATAATATATTTCTCAAATGAAGCTTACTCAACTAAATCGCTCTAAGTTACATAAGAAAGTTCTCGATTTTATTTAACAAAGCACAAAAAAAAGCATCAGCTATTAGGCTGATGCTTTTTTTTACCAGGGGACGTTTTACTCTCACAGGGGGGAACCCCCAACTACCATCGACGCAAAAGAGCTTAACTGCC
>NZ_NUEU01000025.1:0-62170 GCF_002556365.1 Bacillus sp. AFS002410 | reverse complement strand
AAAATTAGTAAAACTGCAATTAAAATTAACAAAAGTGCAAATAAAATTAGCGAAACTGCAATTAAATTCTCTAGAAACCCAAATTAGATAAGATATTACCTATACAGGTTAGGGTATTCCAGCTTAATTATTGCTAAAAAGTAGTTACTCAATAGTGGAAATTAATAAAATTGCTCTATTTCTTTTAAAAAAGTGAAGAAATCTACTAAATATTTATAAATGATGATCATAAAATCAGCTCTAACCAGAAAATCACACGAATATCCCCCGATAGATCTCGGAAGTTAAAAAAGGGCCGCCTATAATCAGGTACTCTGACTTTTAGGTCGGCCTTTTAAAATTATCTTTTTCGATTAATTAGATTGTACAGCGCTTACTTCAAATGGATCTGCAGTTGTTTTATCACCTTTATATATGACGGAGTATTCTACACTTTGTACTGTAGAAGTAGCTTTAATTTGATCTACAATAATGAATGCAGTTGATTTATCAGCACTAAGCGTGATACTAGTAGGCGAGATTGGTTGCTCTGCACCACCATTTATACTTACTGATACTTTTAAATCTTTAATAGATAATGAAGAAACACCCATATCAAATTCAAGAGTTAATTTACCATTTGTTGCGTCGATATAATCGAGTTCAGCAGTAGGAGGTTTAATTGCATCAGTATATACTTCTAATAAATCATTATATTCGTTTGTTAGATCTTCTTTAAATGTTGCTGATGTGCGATTTAATATAGGCTTAACAGATTTCAAGATCGTATTCGCTTTTGCTAATTTGCCATATTCCAGTAGATCAGCAGTTTGATCCAACTTTTTAGAAATTGTAACGTCATATCGAAACTGTTTATACTTAGAAGATTGATCTTTATACTCATTCATGAAAATTTTTCTCGTTTTTGCTTCATAAACGTGAGTATAAATAGATAATTGCTTCGATGATACATATTTTCCTAGTTTACTATGTGCAACGATCACAGCATCTAAATCTTCATCTAAAACTGCAGTTTGAAGTTCAGATTCAACCTTTACAGAGTTATCTAAAGATGTCGTTGCTTTTAGATAAGGTTCAACACGTTTCGTAATATACATTTTATATGTGTTATTAAGGTCAGTTAAATATTTTTTCTTTGCCTTCTTGGAATATTTATTGATCGTTTGTTTTGAATAAGTATATTGTTTTTTTGCTTTGTTATATTCAGCTACAACAGTAGCTTTATTAGCTAATTTACCAGTCCTTTGAACTGGGATGTAATACGAGTTATATGCTTTTTTCATTTGAGCTTTTGATTCGTTAACTACTTTTCCAACGTAAACTGTTGCGCCAGTGGAAGTAGGTTTAGCTAATACAACGGTACTTGCGATAATAGCACTAACTGCTGCCACATTAATAATTGATTTAATTTTCATTCGTTAGATCTCCTATCAGAAAATGATAAATAAAATACAAAACTTTGTAAAAATAGTTGAAGGTGTAAAGTTTGATTAATAATGATTATCATTTTCATTAAAATCATATATGCTATTGAGAACTAATGTCAATTACTTTTTTTATACTTTAAGAAAATAGTAATTGGTAGAGGAGAAAAAATCGAAGTGGTTTTCATTTTTAGATAATATGTATAAGTGTCATTAGGACTCTGTTTTCTTTAAAAGTTTTCAGAGTGTGGAGAAATAAAAACCACTTTCACATAATTAATCGATTTATGGTGAAAGTGGATAGAGTGATTATTTATTTATTTATTTTTATCAACTACAACATGTTCAAATTTATTTCCAGAAAGATCGACGTCGTACGCAGATCCAAATCCAACGACATATCTCCCATGGATAGGAGTAAGTTCAAATAAAGACATATCAGCTAGTCCTCGAAGTAGTTTTATCATTGATGCGCCATGAATTTCCTCGAACTTGGAAAAAATTTCTTCTTTATTATCATTCCCAATGTTTTCAGACGTGCATTGAAAACGAACGCGTTCTCTTGCAAACAGATTAGGTGATTTAGAGTCATCGGCAATCATCATGATATGAATCAATTCATTCTCCTCAATAAATTTATAATGCTCTGTAATAGCACTTATAAAAATATATAGTTTTTCCTCATGCTTAACAAAAGGTGCGTAACTAATAAAGGGATTGCCATTTTGATCTAGCGTACTAATGGAAAAAGTTTTTGATTCGTTAACAAATTCAATATATTTCTGTTTGATTGCTTCGATCGATAGTTGTTTTTGCATTGATAGCCTCCAGAAAGATGTTTTCAGCTTCTAAAATTATATGTAGAATATAAGCTAATCTAGATGATAACAATTATCATTATCAATTTCAACATGAATTTCCACATTAATCTGTAATCAAATAGATGTTTTGTCTTAGAGTAGAGAATTTGAGACAGGAATATAAGGCCAGGGGATTGGTGGAAACCTTTTTTTATTATTTTTCTTCATGACAGAGAGGGAGCAGAATAAATTGATTCCAAATTAGAAAAAGATTAAAAAAATTAAAAAATCTAATTGACAACTATTCTCAGTGTAAACTATTATCAATTCGAAGGGTGTAATTGATAATGATAATCATTAATAATTAAACATGAGGAGTTATCTATGAAAAAGTTTTTATTAAGCATGTTATCGGTTTTAGTAACTTTTAGTTTACTAGCATTTAATACTTCGGTTTCTGAGGCAGCAACAAAAAAGATCACAGTAAAGGATTTTGCAAAAAGAACAGTGACATTTAAGAAAGCTCCAACACGAGTAGCGATATTAAGTGCTGGTGATCTAAGCACAGTTAAAGCATTAGGTTCTAAAATTGTCGGCCGTCCAACGACAGTTACACCAGTTGATTCTAGCTTAAAAAAAATTACTCAAATTGGAACGATTTATTCACCAAATTATGAAAAAATTGTTAGTGTAAAACCTGACGTTGTTATTGCGACTACTGCATTTAAAGCAAATATTAAAAAAGTAGAAAAGCTTGGAGTAAAGGTTATTATCACTTCTGGAGCATCAGTTAATGATATTAAAAAAAGTATTACTTTACTTGGGAAAGTGTTAAACAAAGGGAAAAAAGCAAAAGTATTAACAGGTAAAATTGATAGCCGTATAAAAAAATTTAGTAAAAGTAAAACAAATGTAAGAGCTGTTATTTTATTTGGCTCAGGTTCGAATTCTTTAGTTGCTCTTCCAAGTTCATTCTCAGGAGATGTATTGAAGAAAACTGGTGGAGTAAATATAGCTTCAAGTTTCTCACAAGTTAAAGATTTCCCAGGGTATGCAAACTTAAGTACAGAGAGAATTGTTAAAAGTAACCCAGATGTTATTTTTATGATTACTCATACAGACCAAAAGAAAACGAAGGCAGCTATGGCTAAGCTAATGTCTTCGAGTTCATGGAAAAATTTAAAAGCAGTTAAAAAGAAAAATGTTATTTTCTTACCTAGTGATTTATTTGCAGCTAGTCCAGGTGTGAAAATTACGAATGCATTAGATTATATGAACAAAGAATTATTAAAAGTTAAAGCTAAGAAAAACAAATAATTAAATCGATTAATAGGTGATATGAATTCTATTATCATATCACCTTATACTTTTTCTATTTATA
Organism: Bacillus sp. AFS002410; assembly: GCF_002556365.1. Classification (NCBI taxonomy): domain Bacteria; kingdom Bacillati; phylum Bacillota; class Bacilli; order Caryophanales; family Bacillaceae; genus Bacillus; species Bacillus sp. AFS002410. The sequence goes on along the minus strand of NZ_NUEU01000025.1, from coordinate 58,565 downwards.
AAATACGGGGGAACTATATGATGGAGAGGCAATCTAATGTAGTTGAAGCACAGAGTGAGCCAATAGCAATTAAAGAAAATAGGGTACATCCGTTTACAAAGAGACGAGTGACAACACTAATCTTTTTATTAATATCGATTGTGCTGGTTGTACTTTATTCAACAATTACTGGAAGCGTAAAGCTTAGTCTACATGAGGTTTGGGAAGGTTTATTTAATTCAAAGGATGAGATGTTTCATACAATTGTTTGGGAGTTAAGATTACCACGAATCATTGTAGGATTAGTAGTTGGGATGTGTTTGGCAGTTTCAGGTACAATCATGCAAGGTGTGATGAAAAACCCGCTTGCAGATCCTGGAATAATCGGTGTATCTTCAGGAGCTGCATTAATGGCAGTCATTATTATGATTGTTCTCCCTCAATTCATCATGTTATTACCAATCGCTGCTTTTTCAGGTGGTTTTGTAACAGCCATGTTGATATACAGTTTAGCGTGGCAAAAAGGATCATCTCCTTCAAGAATTATATTAGTAGGAGTAGCTGTAAATTCTGTAATTGGAGCTGCGATGAGCGGATTAATGCTATTATTTAGCGACCGAGTTCAAGCAGTTTTGCCATGGATGGCTGGAGGGATTTCAGGAGCTTCTTGGGACCAAGCAAAGGTCGTTTCAATTTATGCGGTACCTGCTTTAGTCTTATCGCTTTTTGCAATTAAACATATTAAGATTCTTAACTTAGGCGATGAAGTAGCAAAAATCCTTGGTCATAATGTAGAGCGTAGTAGATTCTTTTTAATCGTAATTAGTACATTTTTAGCCGGTGTTGCAGTAAGTGTATCTGGATTAATCGGCTTTATAGGACTTGTTATTCCACATATTTTGAGAATGATTGTTGGAAATGACTATCGATATGTTTTACCATTATCAGCATTAGGTGGGGGAGTATTTTTAGTACTTGCAGACACAATTGCACGAAGCTGGTTTGACCCAATTGAATTGCCTGTAGGTGTATTACTTTCATTCTTAGGTGGACCGTTCTTCCTATACATTTTAAATAAAGGAGGAAAAACTCGTGCTTTTAACTAAGGATATTTCTTTTGCACATTCCGAAACATTTTCACTAAAAGATATTAATGTGGAAGTTATTAAAGGAGAAATTGTTAGTCGAATTGGACCAAATGGCTCAGGTAAGTCGACAATGCTAAGAATTATTTCAAATCTCTTAAAGCCTAATGAGGGTACTGTATTATTAGATGGAAATGAAATAAAGAATCTAAGTAGGCAGGCAATCGCAAAAAAATTAACGATGCTACCACAAATACAAAACAGTGAACTTGATCTAACAATTAGAGAACTTGTTTCCTTTGGCAGAAATCCACATAAAGGCTGGTTTCAAAAGTTAGATGATGAAGACGAAAAGATCATCGATTGGGCGCTAGAAGTTACCAACTTACAGTCATTTGAGTTTCGATTTTTACAATCACTCTCTGGTGGAGAAAGACAAAGAGCCTGGATTGCAATGGCAATAGCACAACGTCCAAGTGTACTTTTATTAGATGAACCAACAACTTTTTTAGATATTGCTCATCAATTGGAAGTTATGGAATTAGTTCAAATGCTAAATGAGCGATTTGGCATGACAGTCATAATGGTTCTTCATGATATTAACCAAGCTGCTAGTTATAGCGATCGGTTAATAGTAATGAAAAATGGGCAAATCAAATACGATGGAAATTCGGAAAGTGTTATTTGTAAAGAAATGTTTCATGACATATTTGAAATAGATGTAGAAATATACAGTGACGGTAACCGACCGTTTTTTACACCAAAAAGAAATATAATTAAGACGAATGAATATGAGAAAGTACGTTTTGTAAAAAGCTGAGCGGAAAAAGAAATTATCTTTTGGTGTGTGGAAATCAACTTGCATTGCGTTCAGATGAAAATAGGGGGGATTTAAAATGATTATGACAACGAATACAATTAAAGTTGTAAAAGGTCATGCTGACGAAGTAATTGAACGATTTAGAGTTTCTAAAGGGATACATAAATTTCCAGGTTTTGTGCGAATGCAAGTTTTAAAAACATTGGATGTAGAGGAATATGATGAAATTAGAGTAAGTACAACATGGGAGTCAATGGAGAACTTTCATAACTGGGTAAATTCTGATTCATTCCGCGGAGCACATGCAAAACGTGCTGAGCAACAGGCGTCTAAAGAGAATAGCATTATGTTAGGTTCACAACTGACTTGCTATGAAATTCAAGTTGAGCATTTACCAAAAGAAAATAATTAATCAGAGTCCAAAACGGGCTCTTTTTTTGTCCATTATTTTGAAAAGTATCTTGTTGAATTCTAGAACAGGATCGTACATATTAATAAACCTAAAGGTAAGGATATAAATATTATTGGAAGTGAATAGAAAGGACAGGAAAACAAAGTTAAAATTTGACTTTAACTTTGTTTTCCTTGGTCCTTCTTACCTGATTGTCTTAAAATGAAATTTTATCACGCTTGTAGTCTAATTGATTTGAATGAGACATTTTATATGCCATTACACCAAATAAAACTCCAGATAAGCCTCTGAAGATCGTTGACATGATCATTGCAGTATTCATACTAAATGATTCCAGCAAAAATACGCCGACTTGCGGGGCGATAAAAGCTACGATTGATAATAAGAAATTATAATTAGCAATATAAGAAGTTCGATGTTCTTCTTCTGTTGATTCTAATAAGCTATTAAATAAGATTAAAACAGTTCCAGATACAAAAAATCCCGATGTAAAGTTTACAAAAAATAAGTAAATATAATTAGTAGATAAAATATTTAAAATAGGTGCAGAAGCCATTCCTATTGAAATCCAAATTAATAATTGAGTATTACTATATCGATTCGCCATCTTTGCCCACCAACGGAAGCTGACGATTTGAGAAAGTTGGTTGCTTACAGTAAATAAACTTATCCAAAAAGCAGTAGCATGAGCATATCTTATTTGATAAATCGAAAATAAAGACCAAGCCATTTGCCATGCGAAGTTAAAAAATAGTGCACAAACTAAAAATGTTATATACGGTTTATACTGAAAAAGATGTTTTGAAAATGGAGAGTAATGAGTAGAAGTTTCAATTGTTTGCTTCTCCTCTTTATGTTTCAAAATATAATAGAACTCAATCATTCCAAATACAAATGCAAATAAAAAAAGTAATTGATAAGGAAGAGCGCTTTTGGAACTGATCGATTTCATACAAAATCCAGCTACAAGTGTTACAACCATTCCTGTAAAGGTAAGAATCCTATTGCGATTACCAAAAAATGTGTTCCGACGATCTGCTGGAATTAAGTCTCCAATAAAAGCTTGCCAGCTTAAATTTAAAAAGGTTCCAGGGAAATTCATTAATGCAATTAATATAACAAAAAACCATGAAATATGTTCTGATTTAATAAATGGTAGAAAAACCATTATTAATAGAAAGAATCGAGTGAAAAAAATTGAATAAGCCGTGAATTTTCTTTTTTCCTCTAACTTGTTCACCATAAAAGCAGCGGGCAGCATTGCGGCCATACCGACAATTGAAGGTAAGGAAGAAATTAAACCTACTTGATAATTTGTAGCACCTAAAATTGCGATTGCAAACAAAATAAAGTAGTTGTTTGATAAGCTTATGGCAATTGTAGAAGCGGCACCATTTTTAATACTCTGGTATTCATTGTGTAGTACGTCTTGTTTACTGTAAATCAACTTACTTTCCTTCTTCCTTTTTTTGATATTTCTTAATTTAGTACAAAATGTAAATAAAACACTCGATTTCAAATTTTTGAATAATTCATTAGAACAATAGCATATTTATACGGTAAATTCTATGATTTGGATTTAAGTTTTTATGTAAAAAAATGGATATATATTAAATGGGGATTTCCAAAAATTAGCTATTAGTTTCAGAGTTTTAAAATTGCATTTTAGATAAATTTTTAATAAACTAGAATAATCTGTCTGATTGTAATAAAAGTCTAATTTAAACATATTAAATATTGGAAAGAACATTTTTTAATGGTTAAGCCATACTAAAGTTAGAATTGACGTAAAAATAATCTCAATTATTTCATCGTCAATTTTTTATTTAACTTTAGTTTTTAATTGGCGAGCGATGACGAGTACTCGGCGTAGTAACCAGTTCTAGAAATAAAGTAATAGTGGCAACTACGCATACGGCCCTCACATCGCCCTAAGACTGGCCAATTGGCAAATTTTCTTTATTTACATATGAACAATATACGGCAAGGAGAAGTGACATATGTTTTCACCAGTTTACAAAGTAAATGATGATGGAGAAATTTACTTAAGTACAAAAGGTTTTTCAGTAACTTACGACCAATTTAAAGAGGATGAACAAGGCAACGCATACGTTATCGTAAAAAGCGCTGAAGAACCTCTGATTAGAGTAAAACTACTTCTACATAATATTGGTAATGCGAAAACACCAGAATTAGAAGTAAAAAACAAATCAGGATTAGGTCAGGTGGAAATAAGATTACTTCGAGTAAAAATTAAAAAGTTTAAAAATGGATGGGGAGCAAAAATCGCTTTATCGAATGGTGAGGTGACGATTAAGGGAGATATTCCTAAACATGTCAAAATTCAAGTAGTTCGTAAGGTAAAATTAGCTTAAGCATTTATTTACTATTTATTATTTAAATTTCATATGAAAAAACTATATTTTGATTTATTTTTTGGACTAATTTATAAAATTTTGGTGTCTATTAGCTATCTAGCTAGTAGGCACCTTTTTTATATTGACTTTCCATTCTAGAAAGAACATATAATTGAGTTTATTTGCAAAGGATAGATTCAAAATATTAGTAATTTTATTAAGAAAAAATTAAGGATTCTATTGCATAATTCTCTTATTCAATTCTAAGGAGTGGGGATCAATATGGAAAATTTAGAATCAAATTTAGTAGAAAAAAATCAAAAAGCCAATTTGAAAAATAATCGTTCATTTTCTCCTAAAGTTATTTCAATTTTACTAATAGTAAACTTGGTAATTGGTGTTTTTACTTTAATAGGAGTTGGTTATTTAAGCTATAAAAATAATAGTCGTACTGAAATGATGAGAGGTTTCCGTAACGGAGGAGGCTTTCAACAAAACGGTGGCGGAGGCTATTTTAATCAACAACCACCAGCATCTGGTAGCAGCAATTAATAAGAACTAATACAAAAAAAAGTGTGAAAAATTTTTGCTATTTTGGAAAAACTTCATGATAAGAACTAAACAACCTTACAAATCACATATGATAACGGTATTTTGAATGGGTTAATATACATGTAAGTAGAAATCGCTAAACAAATGTATGCAGCATTTATATCAGTCATTGGAATTATGAAAATTTATGTAAGAGAAACAATCGATTTTTACTAAATAGTAAGTTTTAAATTTTTAATAGAAATAATCGTACTAAGTACGTTTGGTGATATGATAGAAGTAGACTGGACCGATTCGGGCTTTGCGATTTTGAATAATTTAAAGGGAGCGTTGCTATTGTTTAGGGACGCTTCTTTTTTAGTCTAATGGAGGTAAAGTTTTTGAGAATTTTAGCTGTAGAAGATCATAAAGAAGTTTTAAATTCAATCGTTGAATTATTATCAAATGATTTTAAAGTAGATAAGGCATTAGAGGGAGAAGAAGGGTTCTTCATGGCTATGCAAAATATATATGATGTTATTGTATTAGATGTAATGTTACCAGAAAAAAATGGGTTTGAAATCGTAAAAGATTTGAGAAAAGAAGGAATTCATACGCCAGTACTATTTTTGACAGCAAAAGATTCACTAGAGGATCGGGTTGAGGGATTGAACTTAGGTGCTGATGATTATTTAGTCAAACCATTTCAAGGACCGGAGTTACTTGCGAGAATTTATGCACTACTTAGAAGAAGTGGTAAACTAACAATTGATAGTTCATTAAAATATCAAGGTATTATTTTAAAAGGAAAAGAACACCCGGTCGAAGTAAATAATGAAACTATCCATTTAACAATTAAACAATATGAGCTTTTAGAATACTTCATTCAAAATCAAGGGAAAATTTTAATGAAAGAACAAATTTTTGATCGAGTTTGGGGATTTGATTCTGATACAACTGTTGCGATTGTAGAAGTATATGTTCACCAAATTCGAAAAAAACTAGAGCCTTTTAATTACGGTAGTATAATAAAAACTGTCAGAGGAATTGGATATATTATGAAAGATGACTAGGTGAAGAAATGTTTAAGAAAACTAAAATTCGATTAACAATTATAAATTCGGTAGTATTTATTTTACTAATTGGAATCCTTTCTTTAATTATTTATTCATACACAAATAATCGTTTATATAAAGAGGTTGATCAATCACTTTTATGGAATATTAATCGGATTCAAAATAGTGATAATCCAAATCGTTTACCAATTTCTAATCGAGATCCCCGAGTATTAATGATTATGTGGGATGAAAATAAAAAAGTAGTAAATCCGATGCCAGGTATTAATGCAATAGTATTACAAGATGAACTAAAATATCCTAAAATAATAAACGAAATATATAATGATAAAATTGGTGATATGAATTATCGTACGATTTCAATTCAAGGTGAGACAAATCGTGGGAAAATTACACTACAAATATTACGGAATATAGATTCGGAAAAGGATTTACTAGATACGTTGCTCATCATATTAATTGTTGGTTGGGTATTAGGAAGTGCATTGGCAATTGTGGCCGGGTATATTTTGGCTGGGCGTGCACTTGTACCGATTACAAATGCTTGGCAGAAGCAACAGGAATTCGTTTCTGACGCTTCTCATGAAATAAGGACACCTTTAACAGTCATTCAGTCACGTTTGGAATTATTACTTAGAGAGCCTAATGCTTCAATTGAAGAAAAGGCACAAGATTTTTCAATTATGTTAAAAGAAAATAGGCGTCTATCTAAACTAGTTGCAAGTTTATTAACGTTAGCAAGGTCAGACTCGGGACAAATACAACTAAATAAAAAAGTATTTTCTTTAAACGAATTGTTAGAAGAAGTCACTTCCCATTTCACTGAGATTATATCATTTCAAAATAAAGAACTATTGTTGACAATTAAAGGAACGTATTTTCATTTTGGTGACCAGGAAAGACTTCATCAATTGCTTGTAATTTTAATCGATAATGCAATGAAATTTACAAATGAAAATGACACGATTGAAATTAGCTGTGAACAAGTGAAAAATCATTTTCTAATAAAAGTTATAGATAGCGGCGTTGGAATAAACGAGGAAAATCTGCCTCGAATATTTGATCGGTTCTTCCAAGAAGACGCATCACGTACATCTGAAAATGGAATTGGATTAGGATTATCAATTGCAAAATGGATTGTTGAAGAGCACGGTGGGAAAATTAAAGTTCAAAGTAAAAAAGGTGAAGGGACAAGCTTTGAAATTACATTGCCAGTCCATTCATCTTTAAAAGGTTAATCATTTTGTTTCTTAATCTAAGAATATTACCCATTATTTAGGATGTTTCCGACATTATTTCCTAAGAAATAACGTTAAATTACAAATTATAAGAAGAACATTAAACTTCTCAAAATAAGAAAAAAAGCGACATATATTTTGTAGAGTCGCTTTTTATTTTGGCTCAGTTAAATTACATTGTTGGTATTTGAACTAAAAAAGAAGCTGTTTTAGTCTCTGAATTCTATTAAACCTTTAACATTTTCATCAAAAATTCAGTAGTTGGTAAACCAAATTTCTTATCGACTAGATCTTGAATAGTTAAACTATTTATCACATTGAAATACCATACTAATAATTTTCGTGGGTCTTCTTTTAAAAATTCTCCACTTTCTTGTCCTTTTATAAATATTGGTATTAGTAAATCAATCAAATAATCTGGAGAGTATGTTGATAGTAATTCTGTCACTTTTTCAGGTACTTCATTGTCTTTCCTCGCTTGTTGGATTATCATAAATGCGTATTTATGATTTTCGTCTAACATTTTTTCAGTTAATAATGTTAATAGCTGGTAAGGAGTTCCAGGAAAAAATTGAAGTGAACTTAGCTCACTTTCAGACTCAATCATTAAACCTTCAATAATTTGAAGAAACAATTCTGCCTTTGAGTGAAAGTGACGAAAAATTAAACCTTCACTAACATTTGCTTCAGTTGCAATTACGCTTGTTTTTGCATTTTTATAGCCATACAATGCGAAAATTTTCAAAGCAGATTGTTTTATAAGCATCTTTCTATCAGTTTGTAGATTATTATCCTTTTGTAACAACTTATTCACTCCAATTTATACTTTCTTACATAAATTATTGATTATTGGGTACATTGAATTGCTAATGGTCTTACTCTTTTTATTAATTCTTGTAAAAACTGTTCAGGTCTAGCAAAGCAAGCTAAATGTCCAGCGTTATTTATATAAACAAACTCTTTTAAAGGGGCTTCTATTTCTTGCAAAAATCGTTCTGCATTTTTTGTAGGCGTAATAATATCTTGATCTCCTTGAAAAATAAAGAAAGGAATTGAAAATTCTGTTCCCAAATGTTCATAATTAAAATTCATTAGTTCGTTAAACAATTGATCCCCTGAAAATTTCATCCCTCTAAAAATATCGAATATATCTTTTATATTATGTTGAGGTGATGAAAGCATTGAAGGCAACATAAGGTCCATTATCATATTTGGAACATTTTTTATAGATTTTACTAAAATCTGATTTCTTTTATCAAAATCTTTTTGAGTCCATTTTGTTTGATCGGGTCCAAAGTTTTTGATTAGCTTAAGTTCTCTAGTATTCCCTGCATCATTCAAGGCATTAATTGCCAAGTGGTATGCTAATTTTTCTGGATCATAACAGTTTTGATCAGTCCCTACATAAGCATAGTAAAGATCGGGCTTTTCTTTTATCATCAATGTAGCTATAAGACTACCAACAGAACTACCTAACAAAATAATTTTATCTTGCTCAAGATCATGACAAATAAGACTAGATAATTCAATGCCATCTTCTGCCAACTGGTTAAATGTAATTTTACCACAACCATCTTTTCCATTCCTTTTAAAAGTTTTTCCAGCGCCTCGCTGATCCCATTGAACTATAGTAAAATACTTTTCCCAAGGTCGTAATAAAGTGCTAAAAATTGTATAAGTCGAGGCCGGACCACCATGAATTAATAAAATAACAGGGTTACTTTTATCTTCTCCTCGGATTGTAATCCATTGATCAATTCCCCCAATAGTTACAAACTTTTCTTCATTTATCATATATTCCGTATTTATTTTTAATTTATTTTTATTTTTCTTTTGATTATATTTACGAAAAAAGATATCCGGTAAAATGTTTGATTTTGTCATTTTGAGTTTTTCCTCTCTAAATTATCTAAATGAGTAAGTTACTCACTCATTCTATGCAATGCATCCTGTCCCTGTCAAATTATTTAATAGAATTAAAAAAGTACCTAAGTCCTATAATTAGTTTATTAAGTAGGTCCTATATAAAAAACAGCCAATGGCTGCTTTTTTTCTTCAACTATCTTAATTGTGAGCTAAGTCTTAATAAATATTAAATAATAAATAATAAAATAACCTACTCGCCTTCATTAAAAATTCGTCCGATATTAGGAAGATGTTGATGAATCAGATTTTTAAAAAATAAAAACACGTACCAGTTTGTGAACAACTTTACTTAAACTAAACTGCCATTTAGTAACATTAGAAAATCATCAATCCACTATACAGAGCCCTTTATTTTAAAAAGCAGTACGAGGGTTTCTTATAAATAACGACGAATAATAATTGTAGCACTAGGAATAAGTTGTCTTTCTCTTGATTTTAAATTAACGAAATCCTACTCTAAAAAGAAGGGAAAACAAAGTTGAGATTAAAATAGAGGTTTTGATGTCTTTTATCCTGTTCATCTTGTATCCCACCCTTAAATAGTCGCATTTTTAATGTGCACATACATAAAATAATAGCAAGGAGGTCATTTGAGATGGAAAAATATATTTTGTCACTTGACCAAGGGACGACTAGTTCGCGAGCAATATTGTTTGATAAAGAAGGTAAAATTGTACATACAGCTCAAAAAGAGTTTACTCAATATTTTCCAAAGCCGGGTTGGGTAGAGCATAATGCGAATGAAATTTGGGGATCGGTTCTTGCTGTAATTGCAACTTGTCTTGCGGAAGCGAATATTAGTCATGATCAAATTAGTGGAATTGGAATTACGAACCAACGTGAAACGACAGTCGTCTGGGATAAACATACTGGGATCCCAATTTATAATGCGATCGTTTGGCAATCAAGACAAACGGCTGAAATATGCGAGGAACTGAAGCAAGGTGGTTTTGATTCAATAGTCCGTGAAAAAACGGGGCTTCTTATTGATGCATATTTTTCCGGTACTAAAGTAAAATGGATTCTTGATCATATAGAAGGTGCTAGAGAAAAGGCTGAGGCAGGCGATTTACTATTTGGCACAATTGATACATGGTTAGTTTGGAAGCTTTCTGGTGGCAAAGCGCATGTAACAGATTACTCAAATGCATCTAGAACGATGATGTATAATATTTATGAATTAAAGTGGGATCAAGACTTATTGAATATGTTAAATATTCCAGAAAGCATGCTTCCGATTGTTCGCCCGTCTTCAGAAATCTATGCGAACACGGTTAGTTATCATTTCTTTGGAAGTGAGATTCCAATTGCGGGAATAGCTGGTGATCAGCAAGCAGCTTTATTTGGTCAGGCATGTTTTGAAAAAGGTATGGCTAAAAACACATATGGTACTGGTTGTTTTATGCTAATGAATACAGGAAATCATGCAGTTAAGTCAAATCATGGACTACTGACAACAATTGCATGGGGGATAGATGGAAAAGTTGAATATGCACTTGAAGGCAGTATATTTGTTGCTGGCTCTGCTATTCAATGGCTACGTGATGGTTTAAGAATTATTAAAAATGCTGCGGATAGTGAGAAATATGCTACTAGAGTAACTTCATCTGATGGAGTTTATGTTGTGCCTGCATTTGTAGGGTTAGGTACACCATATTGGGATAGTGAAGTACGCGGAGCAGTATTTGGTTTGACAAGAGGAACATCTAAAGAACATTTTATTCGTGCTACATTAGAAGCGCTCGCATATCAAACAAAAGACGTATTAACAGCAATGGAGGCAGATGCTAACATTTCATTAAAAACGTTGCGAGTAGATGGTGGGGCAGTTAAAAATAATTTCTTAATGCAATTTCAAAGTGATTTGCTAAATGTACCAGTTCAACGTCCGATTATAAATGAAACCACTGCATTAGGTGCGGCTTATTTAGCTGGCTTAGCAGTAGGATTTTGGAAAAACCAAGAGGAAATTGCTGGACAATGGCAAATGGATCGTTGCTTCGAGCAAGCGATGTCAAATGATATAAGCAATGAGTTATATTCTGGCTGGAAAAAAGCAGTGAATGCAGCACTTGCATTTAAGTAAATAGAACATTCAATTGTTTACTAAACTTTTAGGACCTTTCTACATGCAATTGTAATTGTAGTGGTCCTTTTTTAATTTTAGGCGACTTTCTTATATAGCGTGTCTTTCTAATCAACTAGAAAATTTGTTGAAGTGAGGTAGTACAATGGATGAACAATTTTCGAGTTTAAAAAGAAAAAAGATCAAGGAAATATTAGCTGAAAAGGTGTTCGATGTATTAGTAATTGGTGGCGGAATAACAGGTTGTGGAATCGCGCTGGATGCAGCTACAAGAGGAATGACTACAGCTTTAGTTGATATGCAGGATTTTGCATCTGGTACATCGAGTCGTTCTACTAAGCTTGTACATGGTGGCTTGCGATATTTAAAGCAATATGAATTTAAAATGGTGGCAGATGTAGGCAAAGAGCGAGCAATTGTTTATGAAAATGGCCCTCATGTTACGACACCTGAATGGATGTTACTTCCGATATACAAAGGTGGAACGTTTGGAAAGTTCAGTACTTCTTTAGGGCTAAGAATATATGATTACTTAGCTGGTGTAAAAAAAAGTGAACGAAGGAAGATTTTAAATCAAAAAGAAACGATTGATAAAGAACCTTTAGTTAAAAGAGATGGGCTTAAAGGTGGTGGATATTATGTCGAGTACCGCACAGATGATGCTCGCCTAACAATCGAAGTAATAAAAAAGGCAGTTGAACATGGGGCACAGGCGATCAATTACGTTAAGGTTACAGATTTTATTTATGAAAATACTAAAATAGTAGGTGTACATGTAATTGATTTAATCACAAAAGTACCTTTTACAATTCGAGCAAATAAGATCATTAACGCAACAGGACCATGGGTTGATCAGTTAAGGGAAATGGAACGCCTAGAAAGTGATAAAAATCTGAGATTAACTAAAGGGGTACATTTAGTGATTGATCATCAGAAGTTTCCTTTAAATCAGTCTGTTTATTTTGATACGCTAGATGGTCGAATGATATTTGCAATTCCAAGAGATGGAAAGACCTATGTCGGTACGACTGATACATTTTATGATCAAGATACTGCTAATCCAAATGTAAGTAATGAAGATAGAGAGTATATATTAAATTGCATTAAGTATATGTTTCCGACAATCAAATTGGAAGATACCGATGTTGAATCGAGCTGGGCTGGTATTCGTCCTTTAATTTTTGAAAAAGGGAAGGATCCTTCTGAAATATCAAGGAAGGATGAGGTCTGGGTATCTTCTTCAGGGTTGATTACGATTGCAGGAGGAAAGTTAACTGGATATCGTAAAATGGCCGAGACGATTGTAGATAAACTATTAAAAGAAAATAAAAATAAATTTAAAGAATGCCAAACTAAAAATTTACCAATTTCGGGTGGAGATGTTGGTGGTTCCAAAGGAATTAATTACTTTACAAAGCGATTTTCGTCTGCAGGAATTGCGATTGGCTTAAGTGAATCGGAGTATAAAATATTAAGCAGGAAATATGGATCTAATATTGAACAGTTATTGAATATTTCATTTAGTCACTTGAAGAATCAAACAAGTTTACCGCTACCGCTATTTTTACAGTTGGAATATGGAATTCAAAACGAAATGGTAGTAAAACCGGTGGACTTTTTTATTCGAAGAACTGGATTTTTATATTTTCAAATTGATTTGGTTAATAAATATAAGGAAGAGGTCATTCGTTATATGACAAGTAGATTAGGTTGGAGCAACTATCAAATCATCGAATATCGTCTGGAATTGGAAGAGCACATAAAAAATGCAGTTACAGCTCATAATGAATGATGTTCAAAGCAATTTTAAAATGAAACCCAGACTGATTGGAAGCATACATTTGCGATCAGCCTGGGTTTTCTAATTATCTTGAAACAAATTTATTATTCGTAATCCAAAATCTCCACGGATAATCCTTTGCTTCCCCAGTATTATCGATTCCAATTCTAGGACCACTACTAATATGCTCTGGCTTAATCCCTTCCGTAATATAAACTGGAGGTAGCCAAAAAGGCTTCCCGTAAGACTCCATCGTAATATTTAATGCTTTCGTAAGCTTTCCTGGTCCATTCGTTAAATTAGTAATCGGCTGATTTTTCCGATTTTCGATCATTTTTTCAATCCCGTCCAAAGGTTCTAGTGCCCTAATTAAAACTGCATTAGGTATTCCAACTTCCCCGCAAACAACATTTATTAAAGTATGGGTATGCATTTGATAAGTATAGATGAAACCTGGCTCATGGAACATAATTTCAGTTCGTTTCGTGCGTCTGTTTTGAAAACTATGTGCAGCTCGATCATCCGGTCCCATATAGGCTTCGGTCTCTACGATTACTCCAGATATTTCCATTTCATCGGTACTATGAACTAAGACGCAACCTAAAAGCTCCTTGGCTAATTGTAAAGTAGGTTGTAAAAAGAAATCTTTTTTTAATGTCGAATTCATAAGAAACTCCTCAAAAATTGTTTGTTAAAAAGAGAAAATGTATTATTTTGTCGAGACAATAAGTTGTATTGCCTATTCTGTTTGTTAAAATATTTTTAAAAATAGATTAAATAGATTAATTGAATCATTAGAAATTATTCACTATTACTCATTGTACAATGCCCCTTAAGCCTGTACTATTTATTTGTTATTAGAAGATTCGAAAAAAGGGGTGTAGAATTATGGCAAAACCATCATATTGGAAAGTTTTATCAAGTGTTTCACTTGTTACAGCTTTAAGTATGTCGATTTTAACAGCTGGAGTTACTACAAAAGCAGCAATTCCAACTGAAAGTGAAAGTAAGCAATTAGTAGAAAGTCCTAGTCTAGATTTAAACATTGTTGATGAAGACAGATTAGCACAAGCATTAACAGACAGAGGTGTTATTAAAAAATCTGATAGTGCAAAAACAGTTAAAGCAAAGGTACAAGCTTATCTTGATAAAAAACAAGGTGAAAAAGTAAAAGTAAGCGCTTCCGTACATAATTCTTTAATTGCTGAAAAGCAAAGAAAAACAATCGAAAGACAAAAACAACAGCTAGCAAAACAATTAAATAATACGAATGAGAAAGCTGCTAAAGGTAAAGCTGATGGTTTCGTTCAAGTTGATTCAGCTAAACAAGGTAAATACAATGGTGGAACTCGTGAAGATAATGTATTAGTTATCTTAGCTGAATTTGCAGATTTTAAACATAATAATGTTGATAAGCAAGATGGATATATGTATGCATCTGATTTTAACAAGAAACACTATGAAAATATGTTATTTGGAGATAAAGACTTCAAATTATATGATGGCTCTAAAGTTAAAACGTTTAAGCAATTTTATGAAGAGCAATCAGGTGGAAGCTACACTGTAAAAGGTACAGTTACAGATTGGTTAACTGTTCCTGGAAATGCAGCTGACTACGGAAAAGATAGTGAAACAGGTACTGATAATGGAGGTTCATTAGGACCTCGTGATTTTATCAAAGATGCAGTAAAAGCTGCTATTAAATCAGGTGTTAATTTAGCAGATTTTGATAAATTAGATCCATATGATATTGATGGAGATGGCAATATTAATGAGCCAGACGGTTTAGTCGATCACTTAATGGTAATCCATGCTGGAACTGGTGAAGAAGCCGGTGGCGGTAAACTAGGTGACGATGCAATTTGGTCTCACCGTTGGACTTTAAATGGGGTAACTCCTTTTGCAGGAACTACTGCGTCTGTTGACTATTGGGGCGGTAAAATGGCAGCATTTGATTACACTGTAGAACCAGAAGACGGTGCAACAGGCGTATTTGCTCACGAGTTTGGTCATGACTTAGGCTTACCTGATGAGTACGATACTAATTATACAGGTAGTGGTGAACCGATTGCTTCTTGGTCAATTATGAGTGGTGGAAGCTGGAACGGGCAAATTGCAGGTACAACACCTTCAAGTTTCTCTCCACAAAATAAAGAGTTCTTCCAAAAGACAATTGGTGGTAACTGGGCAAATATTACAGAAGTAGATTATAAAGATATCGATCGTTTAGGTATGCAAACTGTTATCGATCAAAGTGTAACAAAATCAGGTAATCCTGGTGTTGTAAAAGTAAACTTACCGAAAAAAGAAGTGAAAAGTAAAATTCAGCCTTTATTCGGTAAAAACTATTATCATAGTTTAAAAGGTGATAATTTAGACACGACTATGACTTCACCTGTTATTGATTTAACTGCGGCTACAAGTGCAAATTTATCATTTAAAGCAAACTATGAAATTGAAAATAATTATGATTATTTAGATGTAAATGTATTAGATTTAAATGGTAAAGTTCTTGGCACTTTAGAAACATTGGGTGAAAAAGACACTGATGATCAATTTGACACAACAAATGGTCAATGGGTTGATAAATCATATGACCTAAGTGGATTTAAAGGGCAAAAAGTTCAACTTCAATTTGAATACACTACGGATGGTGGATTAGCTCCAGCTGGTTTTGGATTTGATGAAGCAAAAGTAACAGTAAATGGAAATACTGTATTATCTGATGGTGCTGAAGGTACTCCATTATTCAAATTAGATGGTGGTGCAAGAGTATCTAACGGTACTGATTTTTATGACCACTCTTATTACTTAGAGTGGAGAAACTATGCTGGTGCTGATAAATCACTAGAATACGCTCGTGGCGTTAAATATAATACTGGTTTAGTAGTTTGGTATGGTGATGATAGCTATACAGATAACTGGACAGGAGATCATCCTGGTGAAGGTTTCTTAGGGGTAGTTGACGCACATCCTAACGCAATCGTAGGAACTCTAAATGGTAAACCTTCTGTAGATCAAAGTACACGTTACCAAGTTGCAGATGCTGCTTTCAGTTATGATAAGTCACCTGCATTCTATATTAACTCACCATCTCGTGGAATCTTTGATTATCAAGGGTTACCTGGTGTAACAACATTTGATGATTCTAAAAAATATGCAGATCCAACAGGCCTAATTCCTGATGCTAGTAGAAAAGTTCCTAACTATGGATTAAAATTCCAAGTAGTTGGTGAAGCAAAAGATAATTCTGCTGGTGCAGTTTGGATTCGTAAATAATAAAGTTGATAGAATACGAGTTTGATATTTTCAAACTCGTATTTTTTTTGTTTTTGTAATAAGGAATACTCGAAGTAGCTCGTCAGTCGACGAGTTTTTTTGCGTGGTTTTTATGAACAAAATGATTTTAATAGACTTTACGTCTTTAACGTTCACAAAAGCCTTTTTCAGAATTATTAAACTATAATACGAGTATTAGAAAGCGTTTACAAAGAAGGGGAGGAAATATAAATGAAAGTTAAAAAAACTAGTTTGTTAATAATGACGTCTTTGGTCGCAGTGAGTCTTGCAGCTTGTAAAGGGAGTAATGTAACTTCGGGAAGTTCCTATCCGAATAAGGCAATATCGGTTGTAGCACCATCTGGAGCAGGAGGCGGGTGGGATTTAACAGCTAGATCCTTCACTAAAGTATTAAGTGAAACAAAGCTCGTTAAAGAACCAATGACAGTAGAAAATAAGCCAGGTGGTGGCGGAACAGTATTTATGGCTGAGTATGCTACACAGGATAAAGCAAATAATGAAAAATTATTTGTAAACTCACCACCAATTATTATTAACAATTTGAAAAAAGAAGGAAATAGCCCTTATGGCTATAAAAATAGTACACCTTTAGCAGAGCTAACAAAGGATTATGGAGCAATCGTTGTAAAGGCTGATTCAAAGTATAAAGACTTAAAGTCGCTTTTAGATGATATGAAGAAGAATCCTAAAAATATTACGCTAGCTGGGGGATCTGCACCAGGTTCAATGGATCATTTAGTTGGAATTTTACCGGCGTATAAATACGGTATTGATCCTACAAAAATTAAGTATGTGTCATATGATGGTGGATCAGAAGCAATAACAGCATTATTAGGGAATAACGCTGATGTTATTTCGACTGATATCTCTAGCACACTTGAATTTGTTAAATCAGGTAAGGTTAAAGTTTTGGCGGTCACATCACCTGAACGTTTACAAGGAGATGTATTATCTAAGTTCCCAACAGCTAAAGAGCAAGGAATTGATGCTGAGTTTATCATTTGGCGTGGAGTTTTTGGACCTGAAAAAATGTCTAAAGATGCATATGCGTACTGGGAAAAAACAATATCAAAATTAGTAGAAACAAATGAATGGAAAGAAGAAGTAGAAAAGCAAGGCTGGCAGCCGGAATATAAAAATGGTGAAGCATTTAAATCGTTCTTAACTGAACAAGAAACACAAGTTCAAGATTTATTAAAAGCTTTAGGAATGAGTAAGTAATAATTGAACTAAAAAGGGGGATTGCACTCCCTCTTTTCACTACTAAAAATAAAGAGGTGAGATACATGAGTAAAAAATTTGATCGATTAGCGGCTATCATTTTTCTTATTACAGGTATTACTTTTATTTTAGAAAGCCGCAATATTGCCACCACTGCTTATGGAAGTGTAGTAGGTCCGAATGTTTTTCCATTTATTCTTGGCTGTGCACTTTCTCTATTAAGCTGCCGGTTATTTTACGAAACATTTTCATATAAAGTAAAAGAAAAGGATGAAGTTCAATATAATTATAAACAGTTTTTTATTATCCTAGTTTCAGCTATTCTTTATGCACTTTTACTTGAAAAAATCGGCTTTATAATCAGCTCGTTCTTATTTCTTATTGTTTCGATTCAAACATTGGAGCGTGGAAACTGGTTCAAATCAATCTCAATTTCATTAGGATACTCAGTCATCATTTACGTTATTTTTGTTGAAGTTTTAAAAGGTACTTTACCTGGCTGGTCATTGTTTTAGGAGAAAAGAAGGGAGAGTTATCAATTGAGTACTTTTCAATATTTAATGCAGGGATTTGAAACTGCATTTACATGGTATAACTTATTGTTCGCTTTTGCCGGAGTATTAATTGGTACGGCAGTAGGGGTGTTACCTGGTATTGGTCCAATGAGTGGGGTTGCGCTATTAATACCTGTAACTGCTTCTGTAACTGGGTTTTTAGGACCTGAACAAGCAGCGGGGAGTGCAATTATTTTATTAGCCGGTGTGTATTATGGTGCTATGTATGGGGGTTCTACTACATCCATTTTATTAAACACACCAGGAGAATCTTCTTCGGTAGTAACAACTTTAGATGGCTATCAAATGGCGAAAAAAGGTAGAGCAGGAAGTGCTTTATCAATTGCTGCAATTGGTTCGTTTGTAGCAGGGATTTTTACACTTTTTGCACTAATTGTATTAGCAAAACCATTATCGGCATTAGCAATTAAGTTTGGTCCAGCTGAATATTTTTCTTTAATGCTTCTTGGATTATGTGCTGTTAGTGGACTAGCTGGAAAATCGGTAACGAAAGCATTAATTATGACAATCTTTGGATTACTACTTGCTACGATCGGAATTGATTCTGTATCAGGTGTCTCTCGATTTACATATGACATTCCTTGGCTTTATCAAGGTTTAGAATTTTTAACAGTAGCGGTAGGATTATTTGCTTTAGGAGAAGTATTTAAAACGATTATTGAAAATGAAATTGAAGATGGTGAGATGGCAAAAATTAATAATTTATTACCATCTAAAGCAGAATTAAAGGAAAGTGTGGCGCCAATTGCTAGGGGCTCAGTATTAGGATTTTTCGTTGGTTTATTACCTGGAGCAGGTGCCATTTTAGCTTCATTCTTTGCCTATATATTAGAAAAGAAAGTTAGTAAAACGCCTGAAAAGTTTGGTACAGGTACAATTGCAGGCGTTGCATCTCCTGAATCTGCAAATAATGCAGCATCTGGAGGAGCAATGATTCCTTTATTAACTTTAGGAATTCCGAGTTCAGGAACAACTGCAATCTTAATGGGTGCTTTAATGATGTATAACATACAACCGGGACCACTGTTATTCGATGAACATCCTGACGTAGCATGGGGATTAATCGCGAGTATGTTTATCGGAAACGTAATGCTTATCATTTTAAACATGCCTTTAGTAAAAATATTTGCAAAGATTATTCAAACACCGAAGAAGTATTTATTGCCATTAATAGTAGCCATTTCAATATTTGGTGTTTATGCAGTACAAGTATCCGTAAATGATTTACTTCTATTAATCGCATGCGGAATTTTTGGATATTTCCTTTCAAAAAATGATTTTCCAATCGCACCATTAGTATTAGGAATCGTATTAGGCCCAATGATTGAAAATAATTTAAGAAGGGCATTAACGGTATCAAATGGTGATTATAGTATTTTCTTTAAACATCCTATTTCATTAGTATTTTTAATAATTGGAGCACTTTGGATCTTAGTTCCAATTTTGATGAAATTGAAAGGGAAAGAAGTAGTCATAAATGTAGAAGCTTAAAAAATTCTAACAAAACTCCTTTAATAAAAGGAGTTTTTTGATTATTATAAAAACATAAGGGGAAATTTTATGCGTTTACATTATAAGTTAATCATCTTTATATCAGTTCTCATTTTAATAGTAAGTAGTGTTTTTGAAATAGTATCTCAGGAAATGTTTCTAAAGAATCTTAAACATGAAAAAGGTTTGAAAGCTCTAGCTATTTCTCAAACTGTTGCGAATATGCCAGAAATTCGTGAAGCATTTTCAAACGCAAAACCTTCTGACAGTATTCAGCCAATCGTTGAAAAAATCCGAAAAGAAGTTGGAGCAGAATTTATCGTAGTTGGGAATAAAAACGAGGTACGTTATTCACATCCAAATCCGTTATTAATTGGTCGGAAAATGGTTGGCGGAGATAATGATAAAGTATTTAGAGGTCAGGAAATCGTATCAGAATCTACTGGTACACTCGGTCCTTCATTAAGAGGAAAGACTCCTATATTTGACGATAAAGGCAATGTAATAGGCGTTGTTTCTGTAGGCTACTTAATAGAAGATATTGATCATGAGGCAAAAGCCTTTAGTAAAAAACTATTAAAAAATAGTATTGTCATATTAATACTTGGAATCGGAGCAGCTTTTTTTATTTCGTTTAATATTAAAAAATCAATCTTTGGTTTAGAACCGAAAGAGATTGGAAGGATGTACAAAGAAAAACATGCCATTTTAGAATCAATTCATGAAGGAATCATTGCGATTGATGAATATGGAGAGATTACTGTAGTAAATGAAAATGCCCATAAAGTACTTTCTATTCCAAATAATATTAAGCTTAGAGGATTAAAGATCGAAGAAGTCTTGCATAATTCTCATTTAAAGAAAGTAGTTGAAACTGGCGAGCCAATTTATGATTTAGAGTTTTTAATTAATGAAAAAATGGTGATTATTAATTGTATACCAATAATTGGAGTCGATTCTAAAATTGTTGGAGCGGTAACGACTTTTAGGGAAAAATCGGAACTGAATAAATTACTAAATGAATTATCACAAATAAAAGCATATTCAGAAGGACTACGAGCACAGGCACATGAATATTCGAATAAATTACATACAATCTTGGGGTTAATACAACTTGAATCCTATCAAGAAGCGATTGAATTAATTTCAAAGGAATCGAATATAACTCAAAATATCATCCATTTTATTATGGAAGAAATTTCGGATCCAGTCGTTGCGGGACTCCTACTAGGGAAAATAAGTTTAGCTAATGAGCTAAAAGTAGATTTTAACATTGACTATAATAGTAGTTTTGTTAATGTCCCGAAGGAAGTAAATCGGGAAGACTTAATCACAATTATCGGAAATCTATTAAATAACGCATTTGATGCAGTATTAGAAACGAATAAGTCTGAAAAGTTTGTTTCACTATTTCTTACTGATTTAGGTGATGATTTAGTGATTGAAATTGAAGATAATGCAAATGGAATTCCTGATGAATTAATTGATGAAATTTTTGAATACGGTGTTACGTCTAAGGATCAATCTCATAATTCAGGGATTGGACTTCACCTCGTTCAAAGGCTACTCCATAAATTAAACGGACAAATTACTTTTCATTCAAACGAACATGGGGGAACTACATTTATTGTTGCAATTCCGAAACGCCAAAAGGAGAGTAACGGATATGATGAAAAAGAATTTTATAGAAGTGTTAATTGTTGAAGACGATAGTAGGATTGCAGAAATCCATCAGCGATTTATTGATAGAATTGAAGGGTTTAAAGTTATTGGTATTGCTACAAATTATCAAGAAGCAGTTGATTTAGTTGAAATTTTAAATCCTCAGTTAGTTTTGCTAGATGTGTATTTTCCAGATATGAATGGCTTAGATTTTTTACAATGGATGAAGAAACATTCAATTATGGCAGATGTCATCATGATCACTGCATCGAAAGAAATCGATTCAGTTAATAAGGCTTTGCATTATGGAGTATTTGATTTTATTATAAAGCCAGTCATTTTTGATCGTTTTAAAAAGTCACTAATTCGCTATGTAAACTATTCTAATAAAGTAAAAAGCTTACAATCAAAAAGTGCATATATTACGCAGGATGAAATCGATGGATTAATAGGAAAGAATAATACAATAATTGAAGAGCAAAGTCTATACCCTAAAGGAATAGATAAACTTACTTTAGATAAGGTGTTACTCGCGATAAGAGAAGTTCGAAACGGGATGACTGCTGAGAATATAGGGCTGGAAATTGGCGTTAGTCGTACAACTGCGCGAAGATATTTAGAATATTTAGTATCGGAAGGAAAAGTTTCAGCAGATTTAGCGTATGGAACGATTGGAAGACCAGAAAGAGTTTATTTGGTTAAAAGCTAAGTAAAGTTACCTCAATGACTATGACAAACCTAACAATTCTGTAACAGAAAGAGCACTATTTTATGATAAGAGAAGTACCTAAACGCTTGATATACAAGCGTTTTTTTATGTTTTTTACAAGTCTATGACATTGCTAGTTTACAAGAGTATAGTCAGTGTAAGCGTTGAAAATTTTCCGTTTGTTCTATAGACTATACTTTGCAATAACTACGGAGGGATATAGATGAAGATACGTTTATTAACAAAAGAAGATGCAGAAATCTATCTTAATATTCGTTTAGAAGGTTTAAAAAAGAATCCTGAAGTTTTTAGTACTACTATGGATGAAATACTAGATCAAGATGACCCTGTTGAATACAAAGCAGAAATATTAGATGAAAATTATACGATCGGTGCATTTACGGACAAAGGTGAATTAATTGGGGTAGCCACTTTAAGAACGTTTGAAAAGGTTAAAGCAGAGCATAAAGGCAAAATAGAATCTGTCTATGTTTCATCTAGAGCTCGAAAAATGGGTGCAGGCTATCTTTTAATCGAAGAGGTAATCCATTTAGCGAAAAGCCTGGGACTTGAACAACTTACATTAAATATCATTGAAGGAAACGAAACAGCAAAAAATCTGTATGAAAAACTAGGATTTAAAACATTTGCTAAAACACCTAATAGTTTGAAGTTGGACAATGAATATTGGGACCAAGAGCATATGATACTTATGTTAGAGGCGGAAAGTGTAGGAAGCTAGAGATACTGAATTAAAAAAGAGGGTGCCACAAAAGTGAGCATTGTAGAATAGGTGAAATAAAAGTCAGAGTGCAATAAGGTTTCTGAGACTGCAAATAAAACTGTGAAAAGTGCAAATAAGATTTCTGAAACTGCAAATAAAGTACGAACTGCAAATAAAAATGGAGAATCTGCAATTAAAATGGACAAAACTGCAAATAAAATTAGTGAAACTGCAATTAAGTTTCTTAGAATCCATAATTAGATAGGATAATACCTATACTGGTTAGGGTATCTCGGCTAAATAATTGTTCAAAAGTAGCTGTATAGAAATTAAATATAATAAAGTTGCTCTATTTCATTCTAAACCGATAAAAAAAGTGAAGTAATCTACTAAATATCGATAAATGGAATTCATAAAATCAAGGCTAATTGAAAAACGTCGCCTACATACCCCCTATTTTTCTTCTAGACAGACTTATTTCAACAATATTTCTCGAAATTTAAGTTGAAGTCAGGGGCAGCGAAATAAATTTAAGTTATTTCTTCTCCCTGAACTAAAAAAGGTTTACCTTNNAAGGTAAACCTTTTTTAGTTTTAATTATTTAGTAAAAGTTTTTTCAATGTCATCTAACATTAAGTAAGCAGCTTTGATTCCACCTGCAGTGTTCCAAATAACATCACTTACTTTAATAACATGTCCATTTTTATAAGCATTTAACTTTTTGAATAATGGATCTTCTGTAAATTGTTTTTCAAGAGCA
Source organism: Bacillus sp. AFS002410 (assembly GCF_002556365.1). NCBI lineage: Bacteria > Bacillati > Bacillota > Bacilli > Caryophanales > Bacillaceae > Bacillus > Bacillus sp. AFS002410. The sequence continues at coordinate 34,833 of NZ_NUEU01000025.1, read as the reverse complement.
GAGCCAGATTCTTTTCCGTTATCATATGTGAAGTAGAATATGTAATCTCCGTCCATTGCTGGAATTCTTTCTTTTGTAACGCCTTGCTCAGCAAAATCAGGTGCATTTTGTTCTTCTGGACGTTGGAAACCTAATTGTTTAAGAATTACACCTGAGAAAGTATCTTGGTGATAGATTCGAACATCAGCACCCATGAAACGTACCATTGAAATTTTTTGATTTAATTTATCGCCTAATTTAGCTTTTAGATCATCTACACGTTTTGTATAATCAGCTAATACTGTATTTCCTTGTTCTTCTTTATTTAAAACTTTAGCATAAAATTTGAAATTCTCTTGCCAGTCTCCACGTAGTGTTTCAGCGAATACTGTTGGTGCAATCGCACTTAATTGCTCATATACTTTTTCTTGACGCATTTTATTACCGATAATTAAGTCTGGTTTTAAATCAGCGATTTTCTCAAGGTTAACTTCACTTTCTAAACCTACAACTTGCACACCATCCATGTCTTTAGCGATGTGATCATACCATGGGTTTCCTGTCCATGATTGAACAGCACCTACTGGTTTAACTCCTAAAGCAATTAAAGCTTCAGTTCCTTCATTTGTTAAAATAACAACACGTTTTGGATTCGCTGGAACTTTAGTTGTTCCCATAGCGTGTTGAATTGTAATTGTATTTTTACTTTCTTTACCAGAAGTTTCATCTGATTTTTTAGTGCCACAAGCACCTAATACCATAATTGCTGCAATAAATAGTGCAATTAATGAAGAAAATTTTAGTTTTCTCATTTCTTTACTCTCCCCTTATATTGATAATGATTATCATTTCTCTCGACAACATGTATTATAGATTAAGATTTTATTAGAAGTCAACAAGAAATTGATTATCATTCTCATTGACTTGATAATTCATATCATTTAGACTGAAAAAAGAGAATAGAATATTAGGAGAAATAATAATGCTTATTCACCCAAGATCAAGAATTATCGTACTTATCGCTTGTGTTTTATTATTAGTCATTTGTTTTTTTTCTAGTATTTTACTAGGATACACAAATACTAGTTTTTCAAGCCTAGTTCATTCATTTACACAATTTAATGGATCTAATGAACATTTAGTTATTCAAAATGTTCGTATTCCAAGAGCAATCATTGCATCGATAGTAGGCGCAAGCTTAGCGATTGCTGGTTTATTTATGCAAGTTTTAACAAAGAATCCTTTAGCATCACCGAGCGTTTTAGGGATAAATGCTGGTGCTTCAATGTTGATCGTTCTTAGTATTACATTTTTTCATTTACAGTCACCTAATGCTACTATTTGGCTAGCATTTTTAGGCGCTACAATTTCAGCAGTATTCGTATTTGGATTAAGTTCTTTAGGAAAAGATGGTGCGACTCCAATAAAGATTACTTTAGCTGGGGTTTCAATTGCCGCTATGTTTAGCTCGATTACCCAAGGCTTACTAGTAACAAATGAAGTAGCATTAGAGCAAGTCCTTTTTTGGTTAGCAGGCTCAGTTCAAGGTCGTTCACTCGATTCTTTACATATGGTGTTACCTTATATTGTGATCGCTTGGGTTATTTCACTTGCAATTGGTGGGAAAATTAACACATTCATGCTTGGAGACGATGTATCGAAAGCTTTAGGTCAAAATACAGCTCTCTTAAAAGTTACATTAGTAGTATTAGTTATTATACTAGCAGGTGGCGCTGTCAGTATTTCCGGACCAATAGGTTTGGTCGGAATAATTGTTCCACAAATAGTTAGAATGTTCGTTAAAAATGATTACCGATGGATGATTCCATTTTGCGGTATTTTCGGGGCAATTTTATTACTATTAGCAGACGTAGCTTCTCGTTATATATTAATGCCAGAAGAGACTCCAGTTGGAATTATGACCGCAGTAATCGGTGCACCATTTTTTATTTACTTAGCAAGAAAAGGCGGTACAGTAAAATGAACATGCTCAAAATACGAAACAAGTATTTTTCATTACTATTTAATAAACGTTCAATTTTCGTTTTAACGATTGCACTCATTTTACTGATCAGTTCATTTGTAGTGAGTTTAACATTAGGAGACCGATACATCTCAATTCCAAAAGTATTATCTGTTATTTTTGGTGAAGGTGAAAAAATAGATGAATTATTCATTCAAGCGTTTCGAATGCCTCGAATAATTATTGCCATTTTTGCTGGAATATCTTTAGCTATTGCAGGAGCTATTCTTCAAGGCTTAGTAAGAAATCCACTTGCTTCTCCAGATATTCTAGGGATTACTGGAGGGGCAGGAGCTGCTGTTGTTTTATTTTTAGCGATTTTTAGTAATGACCGTACGAATCAATTAACAGTAAGCATAAAATGGTTACCTTTAGCAGCATTTATTGGTGCCATTATCAGTTTACTATTTGTCTATGGTTTTGCTTATAAGAATGGGGAGTTAAGGCCATTAAGATTAGTTTTGGTTGGCGTTGGATTTTCAGCATTAGCTCAAGCAACAACTTCATTCTTTATGATTATCGGACCAATTTTTAGAGCGACTGAAGCAAACATGTGGTTAACAGGGAGCGTATACGGAGCAAACTGGGAACAAGTTAAAATCTTAACAGTCTGGACATTCATTTTTATAGTGCTAGCTTTAATATTTATTAGACATATAAATACACAACAACTTGGAGACGATGTTTCAACAAGTTTAGGAGTTCAAGTAGAAAAGAATCGTTTAATTTTATTATTTATTAGTACAGCATTAGTAGCAGGTGCAGTTGCATTTGCAGGAGCAATCGCATTTGTTGGTTTAATTGCGCCGCATATTGCTCGAAAATTAGTTGGTGCTTCTTACGGTGTATTAATTCCATTATCTGGAATCATTGGGGCAATTATGGTATTAGCGGCTGATACAATCGGAAGAACGGCGTTTAGCCCGATTCAAATACCTGCTGGTGTTTTTACTGCCGTAATTGGCGCACCATATTTTATCTATTTATTATTTAAGACTGGAAAAAGGTGATAAGATGTCAACGAGCGCAATAGAAACTGAAAAATTAACGTTATCGTATGATGACAGGACAATAATAAATGAATTAAACTTTCAAGTTCCAAAAGGGAAAATTACAGTTTTAATTGGAGCAAATGGTTGCGGAAAATCAACTTTACTTCGATCACTTGCAAGATTACTACAACCAAAAAGTGGAACGATTTTACTTGATGGAAAAGAAATAAGTAAAAGGCCTACAAAGGAAATTGCTCGAAATCTTTCTATCTTACCACAAAGCCCTGTTGCCCCTGAAGGTTTAACAGTATTTCAATTAGTGAAACAAGGGAGATATCCGTATCAAACTTGGTTAAAACAGTGGTCTAAAGAAGATGAAGAAAAAGTAAATAATGCTTTAAAAATAACAAATATGTACGATTTGAAAGATCAATTAGTAGATTCGCTATCTGGAGGGCAACGCCAACGTGCTTGGATTGCAATGACTTTGGCTCAAGACACTGATACAATTCTATTGGATGAACCAACAACATATTTAGATTTAACACATCAAATTGAGATTTTAGACTTACTTTATGAATTAAATGAAAAAGAGCAACGTACAATTGTTATGGTACTACATGATATTAATTTAGCATGTCGTTATGCACATAATGTAGTTGCCATCTCAGGCGGAGAAGTTTATGCAGAAGGGGACCCGGAGAAAATCATAAACCAAGATTTAATTTGCGATGTTTTTTGTATGAACTGTGACATTGTAAAGGACCCCTTGTTTGGAACACCACTTTGCATCCCACACGGCCGCGGAAGAAAAATAATCTAATTATTTACTAAAAAGGTGTCCTATTAAGGGCACCTTAGTTTTTAAGAAAATTTGATTCGCTTAATAGGAGGTGAGGTTAAAATGACATTATTAATCAACGAAGTATGCGTAGACATTAACGGTAGTTCAATCCTTAAAAATATTAGTTTTGTGGCTAAAAAAGGCGAAATCTTTTGTTTAATAGGAACTTCAGGAGCTGGGAAATCGACTTTACTACGTGCACTAAATCGACTACAAACGATTAGTAAAGGTGAAATCCATTTAGATGGGCAATCAATTCATAAAATGACGCCTCAAAATCTACGAAAAAGTGCGGTCATGATCTTACAAACTCCATCTCTATTTGAAGGAACCGTAGAGGATAATATTTTGTATGGTCTAAAATTAAATGGTAGTTATAGTAAGAATGATTCCGTATCAGTTGCGAAGACTTTATTAGAAAAAGTTGGACTGGAAGCTGATTTATTTAATCGAAATTCTTTATCCCTATCGATTGGGCAACAGCAAAGAGTATCAATCGCAAGAGCACTAGCAATGAAACCAAATATATTATTATGTGATGAAATTACTTCGGCTTTAGATCCACAATCTACCCTACATATTCAGGATCTCCTAGTAAACTTAAAAGTAGAGGAAAATATGTCCATTGTACTTGTTACACATAATATGGATTTAGTTCAACAAATTGCAGATCGAGTAGGGCTATTAATTGATGGTCAATTAGTAGAAGTGAGTCCAGTTAATGAATTTTTTAAGAATCCAAGCACTGAATTAGGAAAGAATTTTCTTTCCACTATTGCTTAAAGAGGGTGAAATGATGGAAGGTAATTTGCATATCACAGGTGTATCGCTAACATTTCTATTAATTATTATTGCGATTGCATTATCTTATTATCAAAAGCTTGGCGTTGAAAAAGATATTGGTGTTTCTTCTGTTAGGACAGTAATTCAATTAATGATTATGGGTTATGTACTTGAATACATACTTAAAATTGAACATTTTTTCATAGTCATCATTATTTTATTTTGTATGATTTTATTTGGTGCTCATACTTCAAGTAAACGATCGCATCATATTGAGGGAGCATTCTTTATTTCATTTATTAGTATTTTTCTAGGCGTTATGATTTCTTTAGGAATCGTACTGGTAGCAAATAAAATTTCGTTAAAAGCTCAATATGTTATTCCAATTTCAAGTATGATTATTAGTACATCAATGAACGCAAATAGTTTAGCATTAACTAGACTTAGAGCTGAAATTCAAGCGAATAAAAATCAAATTGAAGCTGCACTATGCTTAGGTGCAACAACTAAACAAGCATCAAATCATGTCATAAAAAATTCAATAAAAGCAGCATTAATTCCATCAATTGATCGTGCTAAAACAGTTGGAATCGTTACATTGCCAGGTTCAATGACTGGTATGATTTTTGCAGGAATCAGTCCCTTATATGCGATTAAATACCAATTATTAATTGAATGCATCTTAATCGGAGCAATCGCAATAAGCGTATTTTCCTCAACACTACTTTCCTATCGAAAATTTTTTACAAAAGACGACTCGTTAAAATACGAAACGATACTAGAGGGGTAGAAAAAGGGAATAGGTTAACCTTAGCCTATTCCCTTTTTTACCTTTAACCTTAACTCTTATCCAATAACTCTCAATTGAACGTCCATGTTTCCTCTAGTTGCTTTAGAGTATGGGCATACACCATGAGCAGCTTTAACTAGTTCTACCGCAACTTCAGTTGGTACTCCTTGCACTTTTACATCGAGTTGAGCAGCTAATTTAAACCCTCCGTCAGCGGGATCTTTACCAATTGTTACGTTTGCGGTTACAGATGTAGCTTCTAATTTAATACTTTTCTGACGAGCTACTAAGTTTAAGGCACTATCGAAGCAAGCTGAATAACCAGCTGCGAAAAGTTGTTCAGGATTTGTTGCACCACCAGGACCACCTAATTCTACTGGTGGTTTAAGCTCTAAATTAATAAAATCATCAGATGAAATTACTCTTCCGTCACGTCCACCCGTTGCAGTTGCTGTAGCAGTATATAATTTTTCCATTTTAAATTTCTCCTTTATATAAATTATTAATTTTCATTTGCAGATTGAACTTTCTGTAATAATGACTTTATTTGACTTAATATTGTCAAAAATTCCTCTTGAGTAGTGTCGCTTTCATTAAAAAACTTCTCTGGAATACAATAAGCTTTTTCTTTTAATGCTTTTCCATCATCAGTTAATGTAATAAATACTTTTCTCTCATCGCTTGAATCACGTTTGCGATAGATTAATCCGGCAGATTCCATGCGCTTTAGCATTGGTGTAAGTGTACCTGAATCAAGAAAAAGAGTCCCACCAAGCTCTTTTACAGTTTGTTGGTCTTTTTCCCAAAGAGAAAGTAGTGCCAGGTATTGCGGGTAAGTAATGCCAATTTCATCTAATATTGGGCGATATAATTTCGTAATTTCTCGAGAGCAAGCATAAATCGAAAAGCATAATTGATTTTCAAGCAAAAGCTGGTTTTCTTTATTCATATGTCAACATCCTTATATATTAGTTGTGCACAATTTAATATGACACAATCATAGTTGATAGGAAATAATTTTGCAAGCGATAATGATTATTATTTTTTACCAATTTTTATATTTTGATTAGAAATTTAAGAGTAAGAAGGGAATAAAGCTTTTTTTCGCACTAAAAAAGTCAGTTAATGTGTTAAGTACATTAACTGACTTCAAATTTACGGTTTTCTAGTTTTAGAAATTAATGAAGTAATTTGTAACATAGTAATCGGTAAAGATGTTTTTTTATGATATGCCAAAAACTTCGGTGTCCAAGAATCTACGTATTTTTCTTTAAAGCTTCTTAAACCTTGAAAATGATACAAGAACTGTCCATATTCATAAATCTGTGCTGCAATTTTTTCACTAGCAAATGAATATTTAGAAAGTCCAACATTTGCTAAAGGTGTCATGCCGATATTAAAGTAGTGAAAATCTTTCGATCTAAACGATTCAATTAAATTAATAAACATATAATCCATAATTCCCTTTGGTGCATCTATTTTATGGCGCATTAAATCAATCGAAATTGTATGGTCATTATAGTTAGGCATAATAGACGCGAAAGCAATCATCTTATTTTCATTATTTTTAATGACGGCTACAGGTGCAAGTTTGATGTAATTCTCATCAAAATAGCCAAGTGAAAAACCTTTTTCTTTTCGACCTTTTAGCCACTCAGTAGATAAATCCTTTAAATCTGAAAAGAACTCATTTGAGAACGGAGGTTCAATCATTTCAAAACTATATTCTTCACGTTCAAACTTATTGTAAAGGGCGCGAATACCTTTATTACGTTTTCCAGATAAAGAGAACGTTGAAATATCCGTAAACCCTTCTTCACCGAGTTTAAAGAAATCAAATCCATTTTCATGTAAGTACGCTAAAGAATTTGAGTTTACTTGATAGAAGACGAGAGTATATCCAAATTGATCAGCATAATTTAATAATTCTTCAATTGCAGGATAGATACGGGACTTTTCCCCAATTGGGTCACCTAAAATAACTAATTTGTCTGCATATGGTTGGAAAATAAATAATACTGTTTCATCTTGAGCCCAAAATAAATATTTGTCATGTAAAAAAACTAAGTGGGAAAGTTCAGTTCCACCATATGTATTTAAATGGTCTCTTATTTTTTCTTCTTCATTTTTTGTGCCTATAAAATTAAATTCTTTTCTATTAACTTTGAAAAAAGCGATATAAAAAAATAGAAAAGCCGCTACAAAACCGAGCACTGCACTTATTACGATATCCCTCGAATTGACAAGAATATAAGGCAAATATTTGGCAGGGATTCGCACATTTGTATGTGGAAGATTAATATAAGCAATTAGTAAATAGCTCCCTAAAAAGAAAAACAAGATAAAATTATCAACGATCAGCTTTCCCCAAGTTAAAACGAAGCTTTCTCTATAAAATTGTTTCTTTGAAGCAAATAATATAAATGCTACTGCTAGTACAAAAAGTGCTTCTTCATAATCTAACCCTTTTGAATAAGTTGTAATTGCTCCAACAATTAGCATGAATAAAGTAATATACCATGCTCTTTTCACTTTATAATCAATTCCTCGCGAGAGCCCTAATAATGTAAAGCCTGCTGTGACCGAAATCAAATGAGAAAGATTAATAATTGTTGACGGTAAAATTAAATTTAAAAGACTAATTCTTAAAAGCATGCTTGGCACAGCTGCGGAAACTAAGAGAATTACTCCAGACAAAAAAATTAAAATCGTTAAAATCTTATGGCCCAAATAGGTTGATATTTGGTTTGGAATATCATTAAATGATTGATTGATTTTGTTCCATAATAGTTTAAGTGCTAAAACAATACCACAAGCAAATGGGAAGAAGAAATAACTGAAACGATAGATTAATAAAACTAGTAGTGTTGTTTCTTTATCAATCCCAAAATAAGTGAAACCTAATAGAAAAATAAAATCAAATGAACCTAATCCGCCAGGGATCATACTTAACAGTGCTGCTACAGAGGCCACTAAAAAAACGGGCAAAACTTCGATAATCGAAATATCAATATTTAAAAATAAACAAATAAAGTAAATAAATAAAAATATAAAGGACCATTCACATAAGGAAATGGTAACCAATGAGATCATATATTTTGCGGAAAAATTTTCCGAGAAAAAATTTCGCTTCATATAAACTACTAAAAACATTACCGGGAAATAACAAATGGCAATGACGATTGCGACATATAAGTACTTATATTCATTTAAAAATGATAAATCAAAGATTCCTGTAAATAAAACTAAACTCAATATCGATAATCCAGAAAGTAAGAAGATTGTTACACTACTTACCGCTTTAACAATTTCTGGTCCAGTGCGCTCTTGTCGATAAAAAAGAGTTCGAATAGTAGTACCAGCCACTCCACCGAGTCCAATTAAGTTAGAGGAAGTGTTTGCAAGCCAAGCTACCATTAAAATTTTACGAAAACTGAAATCTAATTTTAATAGTCTAACAAGGACGAAATCATATAAAAACATTGGAGAAACAGCAATAATACCTAATGCAAAAATTAGAAAATATTGTATTAATGTAAGAGACTCCATATAGTTAAAGAACATTTGAAAGTCGAAATTTAAAAGTACGCTTTTTCCAACAAAGATGAATGTAACTAGTAATATTGAAATGAAAAATAGTTTAAACAAACCTACTTTACTAATCCGAATCTTATTCATAAGACACTCCTGAAGTTATAATTAAACAAAATAAATATTAATACTTAGCTTTAGTATTCCATATTATTCCACTATTTAACAAGAAGAATATGAACAAGAAGTAGAAAATTTAATAACTTATTATTTTGAAGAAAAAAAGTTAACTAGATTTTAACTTTAAGATTGGTTTTGCGACTTAAATTCTGACTAAGAAGTACATTGATTTTCACTATATGGACTCGCTTTTTATAGGGTGAGATCGGTTTTAAGGATTACCGTATTTCTCATCTTGAGACCTTCAATGTGGCAACTAGGAAATAGAAGAATAAATTAAAAAAATTTTTAAAAATCGTCCTAATTAGTTCCAATTGAGCTGGATTCTTCCATTTTTTTAACGTATTTCACTTACCTTTTCCCTTTATCAAAGCTTTAGAGTTTCAAAATGTAACAAAATAGTATACAATTTAGTAGTTGAATTGTAATTTAAGTAATATATATAAATAAATGACCGTTGATCGCTGAGTTCTGTTGAAGACCTTCTTTACTATTTTATCGGAATGGTTTTTCAACATTGAAGCGGGGGAACCGATTTTTGTGCAATTGCACTTTGGGGTGAATCCTTTTTAGGTAGGGCTACTTTTTAGGTCCGAATCCGACAGCTAACCTCGTAGGCGTGTAAGGAGAAGGTTTCCACGTGGATGTATTTTTAGGCACTGGAGATTCTTCCAGTGTCTTTTTGCATCCATTTTTTGAAAAAATAATTTATAAAACGGGGGAAATGAAGTGTTAGATATGTACGTGTTTGGCGGAATTCTTATTATAACAATGTTAACGGCAGTTTATTTTACTCGTAAAGATTCTGGTAATAGTGAGCATAGTAAGAAAAGAGCTAATAGGATTAGAATAGCAAGAGAACGAAAAGCTGGTAAAGTAGTAGGGAATACCGAGTTTAAATAATTAAATTGATATTTATAACCTTCTATAGGAGGGTGGTCAATCAGACCACTCTCTTTTTTACGCATTAAAATACAAAGTAGACCGATCGGCGAGTATTCTTAATCATTTTAAGTTTTGGTTTCATAATTCATATTTAGTTCATAATGAATTTATATAATAGGAATATAATTAATTGTTAATGTAAGAAGGTGGCTTTTTTGAATCATGTTAAAGTTTTAGTCGTTGATGATGACGCAAATATTCGAGAGTTGATTTCTATTTTTTTAAATGCTGAAGGTTATTCAGTAATTGAGGCTGAAAACGGAGAAAAAGCATTAATGCTTTTAGAAAAAAACAGTATTCAAATCGCAGTAGTTGATGTGATGATGCCTGAAATAGATGGATATGAACTTACAAAAGAAATTAAAAAGTTTTATGATATTCCGATTTTAATGGTTACTGCTAAAGGTGAGTCACAGGATAAACTTAAAGGCTTTGATCTTGGGGTAGATGATTATGTGGTGAAGCCGTTTGATCCGTTAGAAATTGTTGCTCGTGTTAAAGCTCTTTTAAGAAGGTTTCAATTAATTTCTGATAAAAATATCCTTTTAGGAAATTTAGCGATTAATCAAATAAAATATGAAATTGCTGTTAATGAGCAATCGATTACACTCCCTTTAAAGGAATTTGAGTTACTGTTTAAGCTTGCTAGTCAATCTGGCAGAATTTTTACGAGAAACGACTTAATTGAACAAATTTGGGGCCTTGATTATGAGGGTGATGAGCGGACAGTTGACGTACATATTAAAAGAGTAAGAGAACGTCTAAGAGAGTTAAAGGCTACTGTTGAAATCGTTACAATCAGAGGACTAGGCTATAAGTTAGAGGAAAATAATACATGAAAAGTATGTATACAAGACTCGTCTTAATTTTCATATCAGTCATTTTACTGAGTTTAGTCATAACTTTTTTTATCGCATCAAAATACTTTATTAAACATGTTGAAACAGAAGTGCAAAGTGATTTAATAGATGTTGGAGAAAATTTTATTACCACTTACTCTAAGCCAAATAATCAAAATGGAGTAGAAGCGACCTTACAGATTCTTAGTAAAAACTTTTATATTACGCTTTATAATGAGTCGGGTAAAATTGTTTTGAAAAATACAGTACAAAAAAAGAAGAGCATTAAAAAAGACCAAATATTAAAAGTGCTAAACCAAAAAAATGTTCAGAAAGAAAGTAATCCTTATCTAATAGCTCTACCTTTTGAAAAAGATGGGCATAAATATGCTTTATTTATTCAGCCAAATATTGATCGAGGATTCTTTAAAATGCGTCGGGTATTATTTTTTAGTTTACTTACAACTTTAATAATTGGCTCAATCACATTTTTATTTGTTGCTAAGTTATTAATAAAGCCTGTAAAAGAGCTAATTCGAGCTACGAAAGAATTGGCGAACGGTAATTATGACGTTCAAGTAAAAATTAAGCGGAAGGATGAAATTGGTTTACTTGCTTCCAACTTTAATTTGATGACGAATAAATTAAATAATTTAGAAGAGATGAGAAGTGAATTTGTTTCCAATGTTTCTCATGAAATTCAATCACCTTTAACATCCATCAAAGGATTTGCAAAGGTATTGAGGAACAAGCAATTAACTGAAGAAAAAAGAGAGCATTATTTAACTATAATAGAGACTGAAAGTGAGCGTCTTTCTATTATGAGTGAAAGACTATTGAAGTTAGCTTCCTTAGACTCTGAGCAACATCCATTCTTGCCCACGACATATAAATTAGATGAACAAATTCGAAAAATTATTTTAGCATTAGAGCCGCATTGGGAAAGTAAAAAACTTCAATTAGTTTTAAATTTACCAAAAACTGAAATAGTAGCTGACCGCTTACTACTTGAACAAGTATGGATTAATTTATTACAAAACGGGATTAAATTCTCGAGTATTGCTGGGTACATTAAAGTAGATATTTGGGAAATGGATCAAATAATTAAAGTCATCATTAGTGATAGTGGACTAGGAATCAGTAAGGAAGATATGGAGCGTATTTTTGAACGCTTTTATCAAGCAGACCGTTCTAGAAATAAAAAAGGAACCGGGCTTGGTCTTTCAATTGTACAAAAAATTGTTGAAATGCACCGTGGGAAAATTGAAGTGGAAAGTGATGTTGGAAAAGGAACAAGCTTTACGATCATCTTGCCTAAGAACTTGGAAACTTAAAAAGTTCATATTATGTTCCTAATTGTTCATATTCTGTTCATATAGTTTTGATAAAATAATCAAGTATTAGAAATGTAACTAATGGAAGGAGAAATAAATACAATATGTTTGCAGGCTTAACAAAATTAAGTTTAAAGAATACCATCTCAGTGATTATATTAAGTGTTCTTGTATTAGTTGGTGGAATTTATTCAGCCCAAAAAATACAAATTGAAACATTTCCAGATGTTTCATTCCCAGCAGTTGCAGTTCAGGTAGTATATCCTGGTGCATCATCTGAGGATATAGAGTCAGAGGTCACAAAGCCAATCGAATCTGGTTTAATGAAGCTTGAAAACTATGATCAGTTAACTAGTACTTCAAGTGAAAATATGGCTTCAATCTTTTTAATTTATCCTTTTGGAACGGATATGGATAAAATTGAAAAAGATGTAGATAACGTAATCAACAAAACGAAATTACCTGACAAAGCTGAAGCAACAGTTCAACGAATTGCGATGGACTCTGCTCCAATTTATCAAGTAGCGATTGCAAATAATGGTCAAGCTAAAAATTTACAGCAATCAATCGAAAATGATTTACTACCTCAAATTAAAAAAATAACTGGTGTTAGTGATGTTAGTCTTCAAGGAACAAAAGAAGAAGAAATTCAAATCGTTGTAGATAACAAAAAAGCAGAAGAAAAAGGAATCTCATTAGATACAATTAAAACTGCAATTCAAGGCCTTGATTATGCAGTACCACTAGGTTCTGTTGAAAATAATGGCAAAACTGTATCTGTTCGAATGAAAGGTACGTTAAACTCAATCGATCAAATCAAAAAAACAGTTTTATCTAGTGCTGCTAGCCAAAGTGCACAAATGGGAGCTACGGCCGGTAGTGCACAATTAGGTAGAGGTGCAGGACAAGCTCAAAACTTAGTGCCAAAAAATGTTACAGTTGCTGATATTGCAGATGTAAAAGTAGTTTCGGTTCAAGATCAAATTTCAAGATATAACGGAAAAGAAAGTTATATTTTATCAGTATCTCAAACACAAGATTCAAATACAGCAGACGTTGCAACAGCTGTTAAGAAAGAAATTAAATCATTTAAGAAGGATAATAATGTAGAAACACATGTAATTATGGATAACGGGAAAGAAATTGAAAAATCCGTTAGTTCTTTAATTAAAGAAGGTCTACTTGGAGCTTTATTTACAGTCGTTGTTATTCTGTTATTCTTAAGAAATATTAGAGCGACTTTAATTTCAATTTTATCTTTACCAATCTCAATCTTTGCAACGATCTCAGTATTAAACTCATTAGGCTATACATTGAATATCATGACTTTAGGTGGTCTAGTTGTTGCAATTGGACGTATCGTTGATGATAGTATCGTTGTAATTGAAAATATATACAGATGGAAGCAACAAAAAGCTAATCAATTTAAGAGAAAAGAATTGGCTCTATTTGCAACAAAAGAAGTTATCGGAGCGATTGCCTCTTCTACATTTGCAACAGTAGTAGTATTTTTACCGTTAGCATTTGTAAGTGGAATTATTGGAGAATTCTTTAGACCGTTTGCGATTTCAGTAGTAGTTTCAATATTAACTTCTTTAATCGTTGCGATTATTCTAATTCCGACTTTAGGAGCAAAATTCTTATCTAAACCATTAAAAGAACATAGTAATGATACACGTTTTATGAGAAGATACGAAAAAATTCTTCGTTCTGCATTAAAACGTAAATGGATTGTTCTTTTATTATCAATCGTTTTATTAGCAGGTTCATTGTCGATGATTCCTTTATTAGGATTCTCATTCTTACCTGGAAGTGTAAATAAAACTCTTCAAGTTACAGCTACTCTTCCATCAAATAGTACAGTTGCACAATCTAATTTAGTTGCCAAGGAAATCGAAAAATACTTTGCGGATTCTGACTTAATTGATAGTGTACAAGCTACTGTCGGTGGTAAACGTGATTTTATGATGAATATGGATGGCGGTAAAAATAAAGCGGTCTTCCAAGTTAATCTAAAAAATGGAAAGAATATGGATAAAGAACTTTCAAAAATCACAAAAGAAGTGCCTTCTATTGTTGATGCGAAAGTTAAAGGTACAACAATTGTAGCAAAAGAGCTTTCTCAAAATGGTCCACCAACAGGAAACAATATTGATGTAAATCTATACTCTGCTAACTTTACTGAGTTAAAAGATGCAGCATCAAAAATTGAGAAAGAATTAAATAATGATGATCGTTTAAAAAATGTTACGAATAATTTAAAAGATGTACAACCAAAATTAGAAATAACATTAAACGATAAAGCACGTGATGAAAATATTTCAATGTTCCAAGTAATGGGAGCAATTAACGAAAAAATTAACGACGTTGAAATCGGCGATTATGATTTAAACGGAGAAACAAATAAACTAACTGTTGGTTATAAAGATAAAGCAAGTACAAAAGAAGACCTTGAAAACATCAAAATTATGACTGCTACAGGTCCAAAAGCAATAAAAGACTATGTAACAATTTCTCAAAAGGATGCACCGGTTTCAATCAACCATGATGATGGAAAAATGTATGCATCAGTAAGTGCTGAAGTAAAAGGTAAAGACACTGCAGCAATTACAAAAGACGTAACAAAACAATTAAAGAAAATTGATCTTCCTAATAGTGTCGATATGAAAATTGGCGGCGGTTTAGATATGATTACAGATGGATTCAGCAGTCTTGGTATAGCAATGGTAGTTGCTGTTGGATTAGTATTCCTAATCATGAGCATGACATTTGGTGGCTTAAGAACACCGTTTGTCATATTATCGTCATTAATCTTCGTACCAGTAGGAGCTTTCTTAGCACTTTATATCGGAAAGCAAACACTATCAATGAGTGCAATGATCGGATTATTAATGTTGATTGGTATCGTTGTAACAAACGCAGTTGTATTATTAGACCGTGTTGAACACAACCGTAAAAAAGGATTAGAAGTAACTGACGCATTAATCGAAGCTTCAAAAACAAGATTACGTCCAATCCTAATGACAGCATTAGCAACAATCCTTGCATTAGTTCCAATGGCACTTTCAAATTCAACATCTGGTTTAATTTCGAAAGGCCTAGCAGTAACTGTAATCGGTGGTTTAACAACTTCAACATTCTTAACATTAATCATCATTCCAGTTATCTACAAATTAGTAAGTAAAAAGAAAAAAATAGAAGAATAAACAAAAAGAGTGTCTCACATAAATTGTGAGGCACTCTTTTCAATTGAAACAGAAAATGGGATAGGTGTTACCTAAGCTCATTTTTTATTTAGGTTCATAACTAAAATGTAATTCTTTTTGATCGTCTATAATTACATTCAAATTATAGTCTTTGAAATACCATAAATCAGTCTCATTAATAAAATAAACAACATTATTAATCGTAATAGATTCTCCAATATTAACTGGTTGTTCCTTTGTTACACCTAATGAATAACCTTTATGTATTGTACTATTTCCACCATATCTTGCGAAAAAACGAACTGTATCTCCTTCTTTCACATTCATCTCATCTTGGAACCATTTTATTGCGTCATCAGTAATTGTAATTTTCATTCCAACCGTCCTTTCGATATCTTATAAAAGTATTATAGTATGAATGTGAAAAACTATACAGAAAAGTGATAGTAAGGAAACTAATAATTTAAGTATGGTTGCAATTGTTGAAATAACAGTAAAACCCACAAGGTATTTTACACCCTGTGGGTTTTCGTTATTATGAGACATTTGCTTAAGGTAATCTTTATTTCTTGAAGAATGATAAAATGTTGTTTTTAAATAAAACAAATAGTGAAATGACGACAAAAGCATAATAGACAATTTGTTCAACTAATGATGAAGCATCTACAAATGAGAAAACTCCTTCAGTAAATACTTTTCCTCCAAAGAAAATTAATAGAATACCTAGTAAAGTAAAAATGACTTTAATATTTAAATTGATTGTAGTTTTGATAAATAAATATGCGATTAGGATTGCTGAGAGAATACCTAGTAGAATTGCAATCATTCCAACAAACTCGATTGTTTGAGCATTTGATAAAACAAATAAAACTAGCTCTAAGCCCTCACGTATTACAAATACACTCGCCATTAAAAATAATGATAAATTATTATCTTTAATTTTAACTTCTGATTTCATCTTTTCTGAAATATTAATGCTACTTTGACCACTTAACCAGTAGATAAAGTAAAAAATTAATAACGCTGCAATTAATTGTATTACGCCCTCAATAGTATGTTCAATATTTGCATTTAGATCACCGAATGTTGAAAATAAGAAAAATCCAGCGAAAATACTAACGACTACTCCTAGAAGTGTACCGTAAATAACCGACTTGATTAAATGATTCTTTTTACTCTGTATTAAAGTAATGAGTAAAAATCCAATCACTAAGGATACCTCAAGACCTTCTCTCAATGCTATTAAAAAATTAGCGTTCAATTCACTATCTTCCTCCTTAATATTTTTAAATCTACTAACTAGATTATTCTTACATAGTAGAATTGGACACTATTTTAATAAAATATAGGCATAATAAATTTTGTGGTAAAATTAATATAAAATGGCCCAAAACGTGAAGGGGAAAACATGGAATCTTTTACAAGTAGAGCAATTGAAATTATTAAAAATATCCCTTTAGGTAAAGTAATGACTTACGGTCAAGTTGCCAAATTAGCAGGAAGTCCTAGAGGCGCAAGACAAATTGTAAGAATCTTACATTCAATGACGCAAAAATATCAATTGCCATGGCATAGGGTATTGAATTCACAAGGGAAAATTGGAATCCAAGATGAAGTTGGAGCACTAAAGCAAAAGGAGCTCTTACAAAACGAAGGGGTTAAATTTATAGATGAGAAAACAATTGATTTAAAGGAATATCAAGTGGCTCTTGTTCTTGAAAAGGAAGATGTCGACTTAATTTAGCAGGAGCAACTGGAGCTTAAAAATGATATTTAATATCGTAAAAATTGAAATGAAGTATTACTCAAAATTCACAGATTAATGGATTTTGGGTATTTTTTTTTATGAAAAAGACTATAATTAGAACATTGTTACGCATAAAATTGTTGTAAAAAGAGAAAAGTTAGTGTCAAATGTGTTTTATGTGAATACTTTACAATGAAACATTGTTTTGTTATACTCGTGTCAGGAGGAATGTCATATGAGTGAAGAATTAGTTTCAAAAAAAGATTTACTACAACTTACAGGCATATCGTACGGACAGCTTTATAGATGGAAAAGAAAAAACATCATTCCTGAAGAGTGGTTTATGAAAAAATCAAGCTTTACTGGACAGGAAACGTTTTTTCCGAAGAAGCAAATTTTGGATCGGATTGAAAAAATAAAAGAGTTGAAGGATGATCAATCATTAGATGATATTGCGAGAGTGTTTTCAATCAATGAAGAAATCGTTTCTGATCGCGGGCATGCTACTTTATCTTTGGAGCAAGTCCCTAAACAAGTCCTACAAATATATCAAACACTTTTTCCAAATAATAAGTTAGAGCATTTAGGTACGGTTCAACTAAGTTCATTACTATGCGTGAACGACTGGCTTTCCAAAGGCACTTTAACGATTGATGAAGTAACACAATTTTTAAATTTAGTAGAAACACATAAAAAAGAAATTAAATTAGATGAAGCAATCGTAATTTATATTCGAAAATTTGGCATGGGCAATTGGATAATTGGTAATCGACATGAAACATTTGTTGATCAAAAGGACTCGATCTTAATCAATGTTGCTCTTTCAAGCTATTTAAATAAATCGGTTAAATAAATAATGGAGGAGAGATTATAGTGAGCGTGCAATCAAGGCAAGATGCGGTTATAAATGGTTCAGGAACAATTGGTTCTGGCAAATATGATGACGTTAGAATTAGTGGAAGCGGACGAATACTTGGTGATATTTTTTGTCATGAAGTGAAAGTAAGTGGCTCAGCTAAATTCAATGGAAAAGTTGAAACTGAATATTTTAATTGTAGCGGAAGCGCTAAATGTTTAAGTGACGTTGATGCGAAAAAAATGAGTGTCAGTGGCTCGGCTTCGATTGATGGTAAAGTTTCAGGTGGAGATGTGAATGTTAGCGGAAGCTTTAAAACAAAAGGTGACTTAAATGTTAAAAGTATTAATGTCTCAGGTTCAATGAAAACGACAGGTATAGTAAAGGCAGAAGTAATTACTGTAAAAGGATCGCTTTCAACGGAAAAAGGATCTGAATGTGAAGTATTTACAGCTAAGGGTCACTTATCAATGAATGGTTTATTAAATGCTGAAAACGTAAAAATTACACATGGCGGATTTGGTTATTTACCTCACAATGGATTTAGCTATATTCCTGAAATTGGTGGAGAAACAATTGAAATTAGTCGATTCGATGACAACAATATATTTGCACGACTTTTTAGTAAACTTTTTAATAATCGGTTGAATTTTAAAGCAGACGTGATCGAGGGTAGTGCTGTAAAAGTTGATTATACGACAGCGAGTGTCGTAAGAGGCGATGCTGTAACAATTGGACCAAAATGTGTAATTGAACTAGTGGAATATACAGAAGATGTGCAAATACATCCTTCTGCAAAGGTAAACGATGTAAAAAAATTAGAACAATAAGTAGAAGTAAACGAAAAGCGGCTTAAGTAATTTCTAGCCGCTTTTTTCTATTATGTGCAAGCTGGCGTCGATTTCAGTTATTGAACTATAACTAGTAGAATGTTAAGATATTATTGTGCAAACGATTGCAATGAAATTAGTAATCATCTTTTTTATCGTATTTATTATTATAACTAATATTGAAAACGCTTTTATGCATTTGGAGGAGAGAGATTATGACAAATCAAAGTTGGTGGAAGGAAGCGGTTGCCTACCAAATTTATCCACGTAGTTTCATGGATTCAAACGGTGATGGAATCGGTGACTTAAGAGGGGTAATTTCAAAATTAGATTATTTAAAAGAATTAGGAATAGATGTTATATGGATTTGTCCATTTTATAAATCACCAAATGATGATAATGGTTATGATATCTCAGATTATCAGGACATTATGGATGAATTCGGTACAATGGCTGATTTTGATGAGCTATTAGAAGGTGTACATCAAAGAGGAATGAAACTCATTTTAGATTTAGTCGTCAATCACACAAGTGATGAGCATCCTTGGTTCTTAGAATCTAAAAAGTCTAAGGATAATCCTTACAGAGACTACTATATTTGGAGAGAAGGAAATAAATCAGGTAAAGAGCCAAATAACTGGGAAAGTATTTTCGGTGGATCTGCATGGGAGTACGATGAAAATACAGAGGAATACTTCCTACATTTATTTTCTAAAAAGCAACCTGATTTAAACTGGGAAAACAAAGAAGTAAGACAAAAAATATATGACATGATTAACTGGTGGTTAGATAAAGGAATAGACGGCTTCCGTGTGGATGCAATAAGTCACATTAAGAAAAGAACAGGTTTTCCCGATATGCCAAATCCCAAGGAAGAAAAATATGTCGCAAGCTTTGATATGCATATGAACCAAGAAGGAATCCACAAATATTTAGACGAATTAAAGCGTGAAACCTTTGATAAATATGACATAATGACAGTTGGTGAAGCAAACGGCGTAACGACGAAAGATGCTCACCTATGGGTTGGAGAAAAAGAAGGTAAGTTCAATATGATTTTCCAATTCGAAAGCTTAGACCTTTGGAAGAAAACTGACGATTCTGAAACGTCAATCGCTGACTTAAAAGAAGTTCTTACTAAATGGCAAACTGGGCTAGACGGTTTCGGTTGGAATGCGTTATTTATAGAAAACCATGACATACCAAGAGCAGTAAGCACATTAGGAAATGATGCCGAAGCTTATTGGAAAAATTCCGCTAAAGCGATTGGATTAATGTATTTCTTTATGCAAGGAACACCATTCATTTACCAAGGGCAAGAAATTGGAATGACAAATGTTCATTACACATCAATCAACGACTATAATGATGTAAGTGCAAAAAATATGTACAATTCAATGATTGAAAATGGTTCAACAGAACAAGCTGTTTTAGACATTCTATGGAAAACGGGCCGTGATAATTCCCGTACACCTATGCAATGGAATAGCGAAGAAAACGCCGGATTTACGACGGGCAAACCTTGGCTTAAAACGAATGAAAACTTTAAAGAAATCAATGTTGAAACTCAACTAAAAGATGCTGACTCAATTTTATCATTCTATAAAAAGATGATTACATTACGTAAGCAAAATAAGACATTAGTTCATGCGCCCTATGAATACTTAGATGTAAAAAATGAACCTATTTATGCATATACTCGTAACGGAGAAAATGAAACATTCTTGGTAATCTCTAACTTATCTTCTGAGAAACAAAAATTTGTATTACCTAAAGAACTTACGAACAAGACTAGCGAATTATGTTTAACAAACATCAATCAAGCAGATCAGAAATTAGTTGAAAAAATGGAATTTAAACCTTTTGAAGCAAGAGTATATCGACTAGTATAATTCTAACGCTGAAATAGAGTAGACTTAAAAAACTGTCATATGGCAGTTTTTTTTTATGGCTGAAAAATGAGATTGCTAATTAATATTGCAAGGTAAAAGAGTTCGAATAAAAAAGGTGAAGCTGCAATTAAATCAGGGGAAGTGCAAATAAAAAAGGAGAAACCGCAATTAAATCAGGGGAAGTGCAAATAAAAAAGGTGAAACTGCAATTAAATTAGGAGAAGTGCAAATAAAAAGGCTGAAACTGCAATTAAAATCAGGGGAAGTGCAAATAAAAAGGCTGAAACTGCAATTAAATCAGAGGAAGTGCAAATAAAAAAGGAGAAACTGCAATTAAAATCAGCATAACTGCAAATAAGGGCAAGAATCATAAAGAAATTGAGTGAAATCATCAAAAAATAGAAGAGAAAACAATGAAAACTAAAGAAGCTCCATTAAATCTATAAATTCCCACGTTGAAATACGCATTCAAAGAAGGACAGATGACCTTATCAACAAATATCCTCGATATATCAACAAATATCACTAATATATCAACAAAAACCACCGATATATCAACAAAGTTCACAACTATATCAACAAAGTCCACTTAGTGTTCGCATTCCCCACATTCATAGCTCTACACTTCATCAATCTGAAAAATGACTGTCGAATGGCAGTCATTTTTTGTTGCACACTTTGGCAAAAACTTACATCGTTTTATAGTATTACAAACACTTCGACAATTTGTAACAATCCTGTAATGGCTTTCATTATTGTATTTTGCTAGACTTACATTATCAATGAAGGGGGAGAAAGTGATGAAAAAGCAATTAATGATAGCTTTCGTATGCTTACTGAGCATGGTATTTTTCACGACTAAATCACAAGCAGCATCTACATATAACCCGTACTCAAAGAAAAATCAGGTAACGGTAATCGCTAAAAAGTATACTGGAGTACCATATCGTTTTGGTGGTACAAGTACTAATGGTTTTGACTGCTCGGGATACGTTGGATATGTATATAACAAAGTAGGTAAAAAATTACCTCGTACTGCTTCATCAATGTATACTGTTAGTTCAATTGTTAAAAAACCCGTACCTGGAGATTTAGTTTTCTTCAAAAATACATATAAAAAAGGTATTAGCCACGTAGGAATTTTTATGGGAAATAACAATTTTATTTCAGCGACTTCAAGTAAGGGAGTAGCTGTTGTAAGTCTTTCTAATTCATATTGGAAACCAAAATTCGCGGGCTCAGGTAGTGTAATTAAATAAACTAACATAATAATAGAGCAATTTACTTTTCTTAAGAAAGGTAGATTGCTTTTTTTTATATTTCATAGAATGTTCCATTTTATGAAACAGGTAGAAGATCCCCGAATGTTATAATGAGATTCATTCATCATTTAAATATATTTTGAAGGAGATGGTAAACATAACCATAATCTACCTATCTTTTTTTCTACTAGGACTTGTGTTTGGTTCTTTTTTTAATGTGGTAGGAATAAGGGTTGCATTGGGTAAATCAATTATCTCACCAGGCTCAACTTGCCCAAATTGTTCACATAAACTAGGTGCTGCAGAGTTAATACCTGTACTTTCTTTTCTATTACAAAGAGGGAGGTGTAAAAGTTGTAAGCTACCAATTTCCAAGATGTATATTTTAATCGAATTAGTAACAGGTTTCTTATTCGTAATAGCAATCCATGAAATCGGCTTTCATAAAGAATTAATTATTTCATTGTCTTTCATTGCATTACTGATGATTATCGTGGTATCAGATAGTAGGTTTATGATGATCCCAAATCGGATTCTACTAATCTTTTTGTTTCTTTTTATACTTGAACGAATTTTTATTCCGTTGGATTCACGGTGGAGTAGTGTTGTGGGAGCGGTAGGAGCTTTCATGGTCTTGCTTCTTATTTCAATCATTAGTAAAGGTGGAATGGGAGGGGGAGATATAAAATTATTTGGTGTGCTTGGAATTATTTTAGGGTGGAAATTAACGCTCATTACATTTATGCTTTCATGCTTCTTAGGCTGTATGTTTGGATTACTTTTAATAATGAAGGATCGATCAAAGAAACGAAGTCCGATTCCTTTTGGACCATTCATTGCAGCAGGGGGAATCGTTAGTTACTTTTATAGCGAAAAATTATTAGAGATTTATCTTTCCATTTTTGGATGAAAGAACATGAAAAAAGGCTATTTAATTGAAATGTCCCTCAACTAAATAACCTCTACTTATTTATTATGAAAATAATTTATCTTCTACACTACTAATTACTGAATCCCAGTATTTTTTATCTTCTACGAAGTTTGTTCTGATTGCTTTAAATACTGCCGTTTGTTTTTCTTGGAAATTTGGATCTTCTTTATCTGGTAATTCTTTTTTCATTTCAGTTACAATTTCTTCAATCTCTGCAGAACGTGGACCCCATACATTTACTTCGTTCCCTTGCTCATCCATAAAAACAAATATTGGAATTGAACGAGATTTCCCATTCGTTAAATACTGATCCATTAATTCTAAGTTTTCATCTCGAATTAGGAATCTAGTATCTACATTTGCTATTTCCATCATTTTTTGAATAACTGGTATATTAAGTAATGCATCGCCACACCAATCTGCTGTTAAAGTTACAACTTTCCAATGACGATTTTTAAGTTGCTCAAGTTTTAATTGTGTATTTTCAGGAATTGTAACACCATTATAGATTTGTAAGAGTTCTTCCTTGTTTACATTCATTGCTTCTACATATTCTTGAAAAGTCATCCCTTTTTCGAACCAAGTATTTAACGCCATTGTAAACACTCCTTTATAGTTGATAAATAGTATTATACCGTATTCGTAATAAGAAGGAATGTAATAAGTATTGAAGAATGTATATACAGTATATATTTTATATGCAGTTTAAGCAGGAGGGAGAAAAATGAGTACGTCAATTGAGATATCTAAAAATCGAAAGCGCTTACCGAAGTGGGTTAAAATTACATCCGCAGTCTTAATTGTTATCATCTTGATCGTTGCGGGAACTGGTCTTTACTTAACAAAAAAATCATTACCAAGTATTAATGGAGATCTAACGATTAATCTATTGAATCATAAAGTAGAGGTCGTTAGGGATGTTAAAGGAGTACCTCATATAAGTGCAAAAAATTTACATGATTTATATGTGGCACAGGGATATGTAACTGCACAGGATCGTTTATTTCAAATGGACTTAAGCAGGAGACAAGCATCGGGGCAATTAAGTGAAGTAATCGGCGACGCAACAGTAGATCGTGACTCATATTTTCGAACCCTTGGCTTAAGGAGAGCTGCAGAAGCTTCTTATAGTAAATACGATAAAAATGCTCAAAATGTTTTAAATTGGTACGCAGAAGGAGTGAATGCGTACATTAACTATGCAAAGAAGGAAAATAAACTACCAATCGAATTTAAAATTTTAAAATATAAACCAACCAAATGGTCAGCAATTGATTCGCTTGTAATTGGGAAATATATGGCGTTCGATTTAGGCGGGCATTGGAATGAGCAAGCATTTCGATATTATGCTATGAATAAATTCCCAAAAGACAAGGCTTTGGAACTATTCCCTGCTAATAATGATTTAGACCCGTATATTATTCCAAGTGATACTGCAAAAGTAGATGTTGAAAAAAGCTTTGCGAGCGCAATCATTCCTCCTGTTTGGAACGGAAGTAATGATTGGGTAGTCAGTGGCTCTAAAACTAAGTCCGGCAAACCAATATTGGCAGATGACCCACATCTGGGATTAGCAACACCAGCGGTTTGGTATGAAACTCAATTAAAATCTGGTGATATGAATGTTAGTGGGGTAATTTTTGCTGGAGTGCCAGGTATTATCGTAGGTCATAATGAACATATTGCCTGGGGAGTAACGAATGTTGGCCCAGATGTACAGGATTTATATATTGAAAAACGAAATCCTAGCAAGTCAGACGAATTTTTGTATGACGGTAAATGGGAAAAAGCACAGGTTATAAATGAAACTATCAAAATAAAAGGTAAAAAGAGTAAAGTTTTACCTGTCATGATCACTAGACATGGACCAGTGATCTCAGAATTTGCAAGTGATGCCGGGAAGAAAACTGTATTTTCATTACAATGGACAGCGCTACAACCAACAACTGAGCTCGAAGCAGTGTTAAAGTTTGATGTTGCAAAGGATTGGAATACCTTTAAAGAAGGGCTAGCTTTATTTGAAGCACCTGCACAAAATTTCGTCTTTGCCTCAGATGACGGCACAATTGCCTATCGAGCAAACGGAAAAATTCCAATTCGTAAAAAAGGTAATGGTCTAATGCCAGTGCCAGGTTGGACTAGTGATTACGGTTGGAAAGGCTATATTCCATACGATAAATTACCAACGAGCGTAAATCCAAAAGAAGGATTTATATCATCTGCTAATAATAAAGTAGTAGATGATTCGTATCCATACCACATCTCAAATTCATGGGCACAGCCTTATCGTCAATTACGCATTCAAGAAGTATTAAAATCAAATGACAAACTGACCGTAAAAGATATGCAAAACCTGCAAATGGATGAAATGAACCTACAAGCAAGAGAACACGCACCGAAGTTTATTCAATCACTAAAACAAAATGAAAACCAACTAACATCTGTAGAAAAGGCAGCTTTAAAGAATCTCGAAAAATGGAATTTTGTAGATGATAAAAATGAGGCATCACCCCTTATATTCCAAATGTGGATGACAGAAATTAATAAAGCACTATTTGATAAACAAATCTCAAAAGACATGATGGATTTATTTGGGGATCAAAAAGTCGTAGTTGATCAACTTTTACGCGACAGTTTAAGTGGTAAAAAAGTAATCTGGATTGATGAACAAGGCGGAATTGACAAATTTTTATTAAAAACATTCAAAACAACAATTAAAAATATTAGTAAAGAAGATGGTAAAAAAGTATCTAATTGGAACTGGGGAGATCACCATAAAGTTGCTTTTGAACACCCACTATCAAGCATAAAAATTTTAAGCTATTTCTTTAACGCAAAAAACCCAACCCCGGTAGGTGGTAGTGCAACAACCGTTAAAGCTGCAGGGTATGATGACCAAGGAGTAGTAGACCACGGTGCGTCTTGGAGAACTGTAGTAGACTTCGCAGACTTAAGTAAATCAACAAACATAGTAGGTCCCGGACAATCTGGCAACCTCGGAAGCAAATGGTATAGCGACCAAATGGAAGACTGGGCAAACGGAACTTATCATACTACTTCGTTGAAAAATGTTGACGGTGAGAAAGAAATTTTGGGACCTGGGAAAAAGTAAATAGACGTTTTGGGCAGACCTCGTGGAGGTCTGTTTTTTTGCGAGAGGTGAGTTAAATAGGTGGAACTGGGCGATTTTTAAGGAAATCTGGTCAATTAATTATGTAATTGATTAGATTTGTGTGAAATCAGTTAATATAGTGATGGTTTTAGAGAAAACCGTTATGTTAATTTCTGTTTAATTGCATAATTGACTATTTTAATTGCAGTTTTGGGAAATTTAATTGCACTTTTGCCGATTTTATTTGCAGTTGATTAAATTTAATTGCACAATTGCTTGTTTTAATTGCAGTTTTCATAAATTTAATTGCACAATTGCTGATTTTATTTGCAGTTCATAATACCACAGAAACACGACTATTAACCCAACACCAATTTCTTCCCTTTCCTCACGCCATATACTAAAATATTTAAGTAGATTGTCTAAATCAACAGGAAAAAAGGGGGGCTGTAAATGAAGGATGGAATGGGCTTAGTTCTCGAAGGTGGCGGAATGAGAGGGATTTATACTGCTGGTGTTCTTGATTATTTTTTAGAACAAAATATAGAAATTCCTTATGTAATAGGTGTTTCTGCAGGTGCTTGTATGGGAACTTCTTATCTTTCGAAACAACACGGGCGTAATAAACGAGTGAATACGGAATTTTTACAGCATCCAGATTATATTTCTTTTAAAAATTTAATTCGTAATAAGCAGCTTTTTGGTATGGACTTATTATTTGATATTATTCCAAATGAATTAGATCCATTTGATTTTGATTCATTTTATAATGCTGAGCAAAAATTTGTGGTTGGTACGACTGATTGTGTTACGGGTAAACCCGTTTATTTTGATAAAAATCAAATTGTAGATTCAACTGATATGTTAAATATAATTCGAGCTTCAAGCTCGTTACCTTTTATGGCTCCGATTATTGAGTTTAATGAGCATTTCTTGTTGGATGGCGCCATTGCTGATCCGATTCCTATTTGTAAATCTGAATCTGATGGGAATAAGAAAAATATAGTTGTTTTAACTAGAAATGCTGGATATCGCAAAAAGCCTTCAAAAGGAACTTGGTATTTGCAGAAAAAATATAAAGAGTATCCTGGACTTATTCAGGCAGTTTTAAATCGATATGAGCTTTATAATAAACAGCTTGATTATATTGAGGAGCAAGAAAAGGCTGGGAATATTTTAGTTATTCGTCCTTTAAAAAAGTTAAAGGTTGGACGAATCGAACGAAACAAAGCTCGTCTTTTAGAGTTATATAAAGAGGGCTATGAAGATGCAAAAAGTCTTAGTGAACAAATCCAAGAATTTATTTCTTACGCAAAAACGACCTGTTAAAATGCAGGTCGTTTTTTTTATATTGAAAAAGCAATACAGACTGATTGAAAGCGCTTGTCTTCCAAGGCGTGAAACATTATGAGTTGTAGATTTGCTTATTGGTTAATTTGATGCTAATGAAACAGCGGAGAAATTCGAGCGTTTATCAACAGTGTGATCGACCTATAAATTTAGGTCGCTAATATAGGGGGAAGGGAGATAAATGATTAATCCTTATTATTGTTGTTGTTTTTGTTATTATTGTTCATCATGTTTTTCATCATCATTTCAAACATTACCATATCGACACCTAAACACGGATTCATACATCCACAGTTACTTCTTCTTCTGAAGCAACAGCTTCTGCAATTGCAGTTACAATCATGGCGACGGCAATCGCAACGATCTCTATCACAATCATCAAAATCGCAACGTCTTCTTCTGCAATCGTCACAATCACAGTCATTTCTTCTACAGCTACTTGAGTTCATGTTAACTTGATCTTGGTTGTTCCACATCGTAGAACACCTCCTTGATTAATCTACATATACAAGGTATGCATAGATGTCCTATCGAGGAAAGGCTAGTACCTAAATAAAAAATAAAAAAGCACATTAATCTTTTATAGATTATGTGCTTTGAATGATTTGAAATTAGTGTTGGAAGAAAGCTAATTGGATTAAGAATAAAATACCAAATATATAAATAACTGGTTTGACTTTTTTTGCTTTCCCTTTAACTATTTTTAATAGTGGGTACGTAATAAATCCAAGAGCAATACCTGTTGCAATACTTGAAGTAAGTGGCATTGAGAGAATTACTAAGAATGCTGGGAAAGCTTCCTCAAAGTTATCCCACTCAATATGACGAACGCTACCCATCATTAAGCAACCTACTACGATTAGTGATGGTGATGTAATTGCTGCAACATCAGAAATTGAATTAACAAGTGGGCTAAAGAATGCTGCAAAAACG
Source organism: Bacillus sp. AFS002410 (assembly GCF_002556365.1). Taxonomy (NCBI): domain Bacteria; kingdom Bacillati; phylum Bacillota; class Bacilli; order Caryophanales; family Bacillaceae; genus Bacillus; species Bacillus sp. AFS002410. The sequence goes on along the minus strand of NZ_NUEU01000025.1, from coordinate 6,474 downwards.
AATAGTAATGCAACTACAAGTGCCGTTAAACCTGTTCTTCCTCCAGCAGCAACACCAGCTGTAGATTCGATATAAGCAGTTGTTGGTGAAGTACCGAACATTGCACCAATTGTTGTACCAAGAGAATCGGATAACATCGCACGACCAGTACGTTTCTCATCCTTCTTATTTAATAATCCCGCTTGTGATGCAACACCTAAGAATGTACCTGTCGTATCAAAAATTGTAACTAATAAGAATGAAAAGACAACTGAATATAGTCCATAATGAATCACATCTGAAAATGCAGTTATTGGATTAGAAACAATGATATGCTCAGGTAATTTAGGAAAAGAGAAGATGCTTCGGAAAGAGAAGATACTTCCTTTAATGTGTAACATTCCAGCAAAGCCTGCGATGATTGCTGTTGTAACCATTCCGAAGAATAAAGCTCCATTTACATTTAGGGCAAATAATATAACTGTAATTGCAATACCGACTAATGTAAGGACTACTCCTTTAGAATGTAGATCGCCTAATCCAACAAGATTATCTTTGTTAGCAACGATAATACCAGAAAGACGTAAGCCTATAAAAGCGATGAATAATCCAATTCCAACACTAATTGCATGTTTTAGTGTATTTGGAATTGCTTCTATTAAATGAGTTCTAAATTTAGTTAAAGATAAAATAACAAATAATATACCAGTAACAAATACTGCTGAAAATGCTAAATGATAAGAAATACCGTGTGCTTTTGAAACAACTGAATAAGCAAAATATGCATTCATTCCCATACCAGGAGCAATCGCAATAGGGTAGTTTCCGAACAATGCCATAAATAATGTTCCAACCAATGTTGCAATGATTGTTGCTGTAAATGCTTGGTTAAATGGAACACCAGCAGCGGATAATATAATAGGATTTATAATAATTATATAAGCCATAGTTAAAAAAGTGGTAAAGCCGGCTATAACTTCTGTTTTAACGGTGGTGTTAGCCTCTTTTAATTTAAACATAATCGTTCTCCTTGTTAAAAAATACGAATGATAAACTCAACAGTTATTAATAATATTCGTTTTATGCTAAAAGTGCAATACTTTTTTAGAATTTAACATCTTTTAACAATTGACTTATGTTTAGTATTCCAAAAAGTATGATTTGGGTATGCTAAATCTGAATTATTTATAAGGAGGATGTAGTAAATGACTCAAAAACAGTTTCCGACTAAATTTATTCCGCAGCATCAAAATAAGCAACCAGGTATCGAAAAGGAAATGACACCAATCCCTTTATCGGATGATCCAAATTACGTACCAAGTGGTAAATTAAAGGATAAAGTGGCCATTATTACCGGTGGAGATAGCGGAATCGGAAGAGCAGTTTCCATTTTATTTGCGAAAGAAGGAGCGTCTGTTTTTATTCCGTATTTTGATGAAGATGTCGACGCTGAAGATACAAAAAAATTCATTAATGACTTTGGTGGTAAATGTGAAATCATGAGATGCGATCTTCGAACTGAAGAAGTTTGTAAACAAGTCGTTCAAAATGCCATTCAATCATTCGGAAAAATCAATATTTTAGTGAACAATGCTGCTGTTCAGTATCCACAAAAGAATTTGGAAGACATTACCGAAGAACAATTAAGACGAACATTTGAAACAAATATTTTTTCAATGTTCTTTTTATCAAAAGCATGCCTTCCACATATGAAGCAAGGTGATTCAATCATTAATACGGCATCAATAACTGCATATAAGGGACATGATCAATTAATTGATTATTCAGCGACTAAAGGAGCAATTGTAACGTTTACTCGCTCACTTTCTACGAATCTTGCCCAAAAAGGAATTCGTGTGAATGGTGTAGCTCCTGGCCCAATTTGGACACCATTAATACCAGCAAGCTTTGATGAACAAGAAGTAGCGAAGTTTGGTAGCACAACACCGATGAAACGAGCTGGACAACCAGTAGAGCTCGCACCTGCTTATCTATACTTAGCTAGTAATGAAGCTTCCTATATTACAGGACAAATGATGCATGTAAATGGTGGAGTCATTGTGAACGGATAATAAATAAAAAGGTGCCATATACGGTTTATGTACATGGCACCACTTCATTAATATTTAGGTCGAAATGTGTGACAGCAAGTTTCACCACTATGAACGGCAGAAGTAGTTATTTGACCGTCTAATACTGCGTTTTGAATTGTTAAATCAACGTCGTTTGAGTATTCATAAGCTTCTGTTTGAACAAGAATTGAATCTGCTTGGCAAAAGTTTCCTTGTCCCCAAAAATTACAATTAGCAACACTACATCTTATTTCTGGCATGAACTCGCCCTCCTTTGTTTTTATTTTCTACATACTTTGCAATCTCATTCAGATTTAAAGTAGGACCATTGTAGAATTTTTAAGGAGAATATTGTAAACTTTTATCAAGATAGAAGGAGTTAGGAAGACTTTTATCGAATCAAAACTCTGATTAAGTATAGGAGGAGAACAAATATGAATTGGGAAACAACTTATAAAAAATGGATTAAATCACCGACATTAGATCAAGAATTGAAAGAGCAATTAATTAAACTTGAGAATAATCAGCTTATACTTAAGGAAAGCTTCTATCAAAATTTAGAATTCGGAACTGGTGGTATGCGCGGAGAAATCGGACCAGGTACGAATCGTATGAACATCTATACAATTCGCAAAGCATCTGCTGGTTTTGCAAAATATATTGAAAGCTTTGGTGAAGAAGCTAAAAACCGTGGCGTCGCAATTGCTTTCGATTCACGTCATAAAAGTCCTGAATTTGCAATGGAAGCAGCAAAAACATTAGCAACACATGGTATTAAAGCATATGTATTCAATGAATTACGTCCAACACCAGAATTATCATTTGCTGTACGTAGCTTAAACTGCTTCGGTGGAATTGTTATAACAGCTAGTCATAATCCACCTGAATATAATGGATTTAAAGTTTATGGCGATGATGGTGGTCAATTACCTCCAGCTGCTGCTGACCAAGTAATTGATTACGTTAATTCATTTGAAAATGAGTTAGAAATTGAAGTATCTTCTGAATACGAATTAGTTGAAAAAGGCTTAATACATAGATTAGATGAAGAGATGGACAAATTATATGTGGAGCAATTAAAAACAGTTGTTGTAAACAATGATTTAGTTCAAGAACATGGTAAAGATTTAAAAATTGTTTTCACACCATTACACGGCACAGCATTAATACCTGCAACGATGTCATTAAAAGCTGTTGGCTTTGAAAATGTAACAGTTGTGAAAGAACAAGCAATAGCAGATCCGAATTTTACAACAGTAAAATCACCAAACCCTGAAGAACACGCTGCATTTGAATATGCAATTCGTTACGGTAAAGAAATTGATGCTGACGTATTAATCGCAACTGATCCTGACGCAGACCGTTTAGGAATCGCTACAAAAAACGAAAATGGCGAATACGTAGTGCTAACAGGAAATCAAACAGGAGCATTAATGCTTCATTATTTATTAAGTCAACAAGATATTCCTTCGAACGCGTTATTGCTAAAAACTATCGTTACTTCAGAATTCGGTCAAGTAATCGCATCTAAATTTGGTGTTAAAACAATTGATACACTTACTGGATTTAAATTTATCGGTGAGAAAATTAAAGAATATGAACAAACAAATGAATATTCATTCTTATTCGGATATGAAGAAAGCTACGGTTATTTAATTAAGCCATTTGTTCGCGATAAAGATGCAATCCAAGCAACAGTACTTGCTGCAGAAATTGCTACTTATTATAAAACAAAAGGTATGACTTTATATGAAGGTCTAAATAGCTTATACGAACAATATGGTTACTACTTAGAAGGATTAAAATCATTAACATTAAAAGGAATTGAAGGAACAGAAAAAATCCAATCGATTTTAACTAATTACCGTCAAAACCCACCTACTGATATTAATGGCTTAAAAGTAGTTACTGTTGAAGACTACAAACTTCAAGAGAAAACAACATTAGAAACTGGAGAGAAAGAACAAATTCTTCTACCAAAATCAAATGTATTAAAGTATCACCTTGAAGACGGCTCATGGGTATGCCTACGTCCATCAGGAACTGAACCAAAAATTAAATTCTATTTTGGAATCGTTGGACAATCTCGTGAAAACAGCATCCAAAAATTGGATAGTTTACAACAAGCATTTATGGAAAAAATTGAAGTATTAGTCTAAAAAAAAGAGCGACTATTTTGTCGCTCTTTTTGTCTATTTAAAGATGTTCTAATGATGATATGAAAGATTGTTCCTGGGCACTTTCATCCCTAGTAGCATGCTCAATATGCTGGAACATTCCTTTTAATTTTTCATCAATAATCGCTAAGTCCCTCTCGTATTTAAAAGCATGCAGAAAATGTTCAATACGCTTTGAAAAAAGCTCGTCTTTCGTATTTACCATTAACACGAGAAGCTTATCCCATTGACAACAATAAGTGTAATACAATGCTAAATCATAATCGGATTGTGCTTGCATTGTGAACCTCCTTTTAGAGGGTACACATAGTTTATGGCGAAAAAAAATAATTAGCCTTGAGAGAATTTGACAAAGTGCTAGTGTAGAGGTTAGGTAAAATAAGGATGGATATTTTAGTGGTTGGAAAAGCAGATGGTACCGGGGATTAGGGAAGGTAGAATATTTAAGTAACTTAGATCATTTCTGGTCGATTTTGATTAATTTATTAAAGACGGGGCTTAATTTTAGTTCGGTAGGGTCAAAATAAGATGGAAATGAGCTAATTTTTAGTGATTTACAGTTATTTTTAAGGTTTGTTTGAAGTTTATTTGCGATTTCCGGAATTTAATTGCGATTTCCGGAATTTATTTGCGATACTCGGAATATATTTGCGATTCCCGGAATTTATTTCCGATACTCGGAATTTAATTGCGATTCCAGATTTATTCTCGATCCCGGAATTTGACTGAGCTATTTTCAGCAATCTTTCTTTCCAGATCATAAGAATACTTTTATTAAAACTAGAGATACTAACATTAAATAAATTCAAACCTAAACACTAGGGAAATTATGACCCTAAAATGGAAATTCCACAAAAAATAAAAAATTTCAAAAACAAGTTATATCCATCGCATAAAAAAAATAAAATGAACTACCGTATGAAATTTTTTCATACGTTTTTTTGCATTTTTCAATTTCGAATAAAGCTTATGAATATAGTAGAGATATGACTATTTTTACATTAATTCTATTTTCTGTTCATAGAATAATATAAGAAGAGACAGGAGGAGAGTGTGATGAAGGCAAGTGATTATAGGGCTTTGGAATATGCAATCGATGAAATAACAGAAATTGCGAGAGGATTTGGGCTAGATTTTTACCCAATGCGCTATGAAATCTGTCCTGCAGATATTATTTATACTTTTGGAGCATATGGTATGCCTACAAGATTCTCTCACTGGAGCTTCGGAAAACAGTTTTATAAGATGAAGCTTCATTACGATTTAGGATTAAGTAAAATTTACGAATTAGTTATTAACTCTGACCCATGTTACGCGTTTTTATTAGATACAAACTCTCTCGTTCAAAATAAATTAATCGTTGCACACGTTTTAGCCCATTGTGACTTCTTTAAAAATAACATTCGTTTCTCAAATACAAAGCGAGATATGGTTGAAAGTATGGCAGCTACTGCTGAACGAATTAAGCACTATGAACATATTTACGGAAAACAAGAAGTAGAAAATTTCCTAGATGCAGTCCTCTCCATTCAAGAACATATTGATCCATCATTAATGAGACCAAAACTGGCATATGATTTAGAAAATGATTTTCCACTTAAAGAGAAGAAAAGAGTTACACCATATGATGATCTTTGGAATATGGATCTCAGTAAAGAGAAGAAAAATGATTCAAATCTTATCCCTATTAAACGGAAACAATTCCCACCTCAACCGGAAAAAGATATCCTCTTATTTATTGAAGAATACTCAAGAGAACTAGAAGAATGGCAACGTGACATTTTGACAATGTTACGTGAAGAAATGCTTTATTTCTGGCCACAGCTTGAGACGAAAATTATGAATGAAGGCTGGGCAAGTTACTGGCACATCCGCATCATGCGCGAACTGAACCTAGACTCAAACGAAGCAATCGAATACGCGAAACTAAACGCAGGAGTAGTTCAACCTTCTAAAACAAGTATTAATCCATACTACTTAGGACTAAGAATGTTTGAAGATATCGAAGAACGATATAATAATCCAACAAAAGAAATGAAAGAATTAGGCGTTAAACCTGGCAGCGGTCGAGAAAAAATGTTTGAAGTACGAGAGTTAGAGTCTGATAGTTCATTTATCCGAAACTACTTAACAAAAGAGCTTGTCATGCGAGAAGATATGTATTTATTCCAGCGACAAGGAAAGGAATATAAAGTTACTGATAAGGCATGGGAAAATGTAAGAGATCAACTTGTAGTTAGTCGAGT
>NZ_NUEU01000024.1:0-52398 GCF_002556365.1 Bacillus sp. AFS002410 | reverse complement strand
AAATTTATTTGCAGTTTTACCTTTTTTATTTGCAGTTTCACAAATTCATTTGCAGTTTTTGCCTTTTTAATTGCACTTCCACAAATTTATTAACAGCTTGAGATTTTTTCTTCCGACCGCACTACACTAACACAAATAAAAACAAGCTAGTACCTGACTAGCTTGTTTTATTATACAGTCTGTCGCTCAACTAATTTAATCGCAATCTCTTCTTGTGTTATTTCAGAATTAATTGCTTGGTTAAATAGTTTCTTTCCGACTTCGCGTAATGGAATTTCGACTGATGTTAATTTCATTACTTTTGCGATTGGTTGATTATCGAAACCGATAATAGCTAAATCTTCTGGAATAGCTATGCCATGTTCATTGCAGCAAGTTTGTATGCCCGCAGCCACTTGGTCACTTGTTACTAACAGAGCTGTTGGCCTATCTTTTAATTTTAACAATGCTTGGACAACTCGTTCACCGTCTTCGAAATAATAACAATTATCAAATACTAAGTCGTTATTTGTTGGCTCATTATATTTAGAATGAAAATCAATATAGGCTGACTCTCTTTGTTTACTATTCATACCTGTTCTACGACCTATGCTATATCCAATTTTCCGATGCCCTTTATCATATAAATATTCTAGCGCGATCATAAAGCAATTGTATTGATCAATAAAAGTTGAAGAAACGCCAGTGTTTCTAGTATCTTCAAACAAAACGATTTGACCATATTGCATATACTCTTCAATCGTTTTTATTGAACAAGTTCTTGAACAAATAATAAGTGAATCAATTTGTTTATGCTGTAACATTTCTAATGCTTCAAATTCTCTCTTTTCTTCATAATTTGTTTGAAATAGCACTAGTTTATTATTATTTTTTATCGCCTCATTGGCAATTCCATCAATTAGCAGCCCAAAATATGGATGATGCGAGAACGGAATGACTACTCCAATTAGATTTGTTTTTCCCTTGCTTAAATTAACTGCGTTAAGATTTCTTTGATAATTCGTTAACTCAATTGCGTTCAAAACTGCTTTTCTTTTTTCTTCACTAACATAAGGTTCATTATTTAAAACTCGTGAGACTGTTGTAACCGAGACTCCGGCTATCCTTGCAATATCCTTAATATTAGACATATTCTCACCTTTTCTAAACTTTTTCTTGCTCTGAAACTAGTTCCATACTTTACTCTGTTCTCATAAAGAAAAGGAGGAACTAATATGCAAATACTTTTTGGTTTATTTTGCTTAATTTTTATGTGTAGTTCAATTTTATTTTTAGCTTCTATTGCTATCATACAACAAGATAAGAAACGAGTTAAGAAATGGGATTAAAACTTTTATCTTAATGTGTTTTTTTCTATTTAAAGTTTTTCGAAAAATGAGAGGGAATTTCCATATCAGTTCTGTATTACATAATACATTTAAAAGATCTAATTTCTAATGAATACAATTACTTTGCTAAGTAAATGATAATATAGGTTAGTAATTTAAGGAGGTATTATGATGGATACAGAAAGAGCATTAGAAATTGTAGCTGCACCTGGTATGATCAATGTTACTTGCGAAGGAGTACCAGTTTATATTCAACATGTTAATAAAAATGAAGGCACAGCTAGAATTTATCCCCTTGATCAACCACAAAATGATAAAGAAGTATCATTAAGTCACTTAAGAGAACAATAAATGATAATATAGGCCCAAAAATAAACCTCTATTAAGGAGGTTTATTTAATTTTTGAAAAAAATACCAAAAATATAATGATTATGTCTGATTGCACTTTACCCTTTAGAAATATGAACTCTCAATCGAAGTGACATTACTAATGGCACAAATTCAAACTAGGTTATTTGTACCATACCTTTGGGTATTTAGTAATATGTCTAAATTACTATAAAATTTCAAAAAAATTGAAAAAAAAGTCGAAAAATTCTTTGAATATTTTTATAAGTGTGTTATTATAAAAATCACTTAAGCGACACAGTTATATAACTTTGTAGTTAATTGTCAGAATTTTCTATTTTTTATAGTTAAATTAGAAAACTCTCATCTTAGAAAATTATTAAACTAACAAATATCGTATTAGAGGAGGCTCATATGAATTTATTTCGAAAAAAATCAGCTACAAATAATTCGCCTAGTTCACTTAATCCAGTTCTAGGAGCATTTGATCTTACTATGTTAGGTATTGGTGCTATTATCGGTACAGGTATTTTCGTATTAACTGGTGTAGCAGCAGCCAAATATGCTGGTCCAGCACTTATTATTTCATTTATTATCGCAGGTTTAGCTTGTACATTTGCTGCACTTTGTTATTCTGAATTCGCATCAATGATTCCACAGGCAGGTAGTGCTTATACTTATAGTTATGTTGCTTTTGGTGAAGTCATCGCATGGATATTAGGATGGGACATGGTTCTAGAGTATGGACTAGCATCTTCAGCAGTAGCAAGTGGATGGTCTGGATACTTCCAAAGTTTATTAGGTGGTTTTGGAATACACTTCCCTAAAGCTGTTACAGGTGCATTCGACCCTTCTAAACATACTTATATTGATTTACCGGCAGTAATCATTGTTTTGATTGTAACGTTTATTCTTACTAGAGGTGTTAAAAAGTCTGCAAAACTTAACACGATCATGGTAATTATAAAATTGGCAGTAGTTGCACTTTTTATCGCAGTTGGTGTTTGGTACGTTCAACCGCATAACTGGACTCCATTTATGCCAATGGGATTCCATGGTGTAACAGCTGGAGCTGCAGTAGTAGTATTTGCTTACTTTGGATTTGATGCAATATCAACTGCTGCTGAGGAAGTTAAAAATCCTCAACGTAACTTACCAATCGGTATTATATCTGCTTTAACAATTTGTACAGTCTTATATATTGTCGTTTCATTAATTCTTACTGGTATCGTTCCTTTCAGTCAATTAGGTGTTAGTGACCCTGTTGCTTTTGCACTTACATTTATTCACCAAGATTGGGCTGCTGGTTTCATTTCACTTGGTGCAATCATCGGTATTACAACTGTATTAATCGTAATGATGTTTGGACAAACTCGATTATTCTATGCAATCAGTAAAGATGGTTTATTACCAGGTAAATTATCAAAAGTTAACAAGAAAACTCAAGTTCCTGTAACAAGCACTTGGGTAACTGGCGGACTAGTTGCAATATTTGCTGGCCTTATTCCATTAAGTAAATTAGCTGAATTAACAAATATCGGTACTCTATTCGCTTTCTCTGCTGTTTCTCTTGGTGTTCTAGTTTTAAGAAAAACTCGACCAGAATTAAAGCGTGGATTCAGAACTCCTTGGGTACCTGTAGTACCAGTATTAGCTGTTGTATTCTGTGTATATTTAATGTTACAACTTTCATCATTTACTTGGAAAGGTTTCGCAATCTGGTTAGTAATCGGATTAGTAATTTACGCAGCATACGGTTATAAAAATAGTAAACTAAACGGAAATAGAAAGTTAGATAAAGATTCAAATCAATCTGCATAAATAATGAAATTCCACTATAGATTTCTATAGTGGAATTTTTTTGTTTTCATTAAAACCTTTCTTTTCACAGAGAGGTCTTTTTAACTTTTAGATATTTAGTGTAATAATTTTCGTCAATTTTTCAAAAAAGATTTTAACTCATTTGCGAACTGATTACCATGCGAGAAAAGTAGAGCATGCCTTGTTTACCGCCAAGAACAAATTGATTCATTTTTCTCATCTCTTTCATTAGTTAACATTAAATTAACCGTAGCTTTCTATAGATTCTTATTGAGGTAAACTGACCCTATGCTGAAAAAAATCAAAAATCTCCCTCATTTTGAATCATCGTTTTTTGGGAGTGAAATTGCGGTTTCGATCACGATGCCATTTTTTATTTTAACAGCGATTGTTCCAATCCACTTATCTGTCGGTTGCATTTGCTCATTACAAGTAAAGTATCGAATATGAATAGCTGACTCTGTATCTTTACTAATGACATGGCAAGCTAGCAAATTACTTAACTTTTCAATCGCTGCTTCTCTTTTCGTACCAATGATTTCTTTCTTGATGAATGACTCATAGTAATTCTTTAATGGAAACATTTCATTTCCTCCCATACTATATTACTGCTATTCATAATTGTTTATAGGGGTTGTTTCGTTTGGCCACATAATTGTCCTTCGAGCAACTGGAATTTCTAGACAATGCTCTAAACACTAAGACTCAATTAAACAGATGTCCACTCTAAGCCTAAACACAAACGTTTGTTCGCATTTTGTTTTATACTTATTATACTATAAGTAAAATCAAAAATGAAAAAAAGAGTGGCGTTCCTCCCTCATAATGAATAAATTCGTCTCTAATTATTATATGTTTAAGCAATAATTTTACTTAAAGCAATCCCGCCTCCATAAACTTATATTTAGGCAAATTTCCAACATGCTTATGTAGTTGATGCAGCAATTTTTCCTAAAGTAAAGTAAGTACAGAATCCATATAATTGAACTTTAAAAACTTACTTCATAGGTAAAAGCCTAATTACAATATAGACTAGTTTCATAGTTGGTAAAAAAACATACGATACATTATCCACCTCTCCTAATTGTAATTTTTACAATTGGTTACATGACCCTAAAGGGAGTTTACATCCCTTAATATCGTATGAAGGAGGTCACATGAATGAGTACTGGACATCACCATCTTAACGGTTTTGCTTTGATTGTTGTTTTATTTATCTTATTAATCATTGTTGGAGCAGCTTGCTGGTCAGGATCTGACGGATATGGATATGGACATCACTGGTAATCTTTAAAAACTATAAAACTCCTGTTAAATTTAACAGGAGTTTTTTTTTACAAAAAATAATATGAATACCCAATCACCCATCGGTTAATAATATGTTAGGTTTGGTTTCAATTAATAATTTAGAGGAGGTTACGTATGAATAAACAACGAGCTCAAGAAATTGCGTCTTCACCTGAAATGGCTAATGTTACATACAATGGAGTGCCGATTTATATTCAACATGTTGATGAAACAAATGAAATTGCTAGAATTTATCCGCTCGGCCAACCCGATCGAGAGGAAGAAGTTTCAATCAATAGTTTGTCGGAGCATTAACTTTAACCTATAAACAAAAACAAACCTCCAAATTGGGGTTTGTTTTTGCTTTATCTATAAAAATTACCAGCACAAGCTTTCAATCAAACTGCATTTTAGGCATTCTTGTATCGTATCCTTCTGTTGAAAATCGTGGGCACAATTTGTTTGAATGGTTTTCAGTTCTATTTTCAACTGATTCATACTTTCTTCTAATTGCTTTATTTCTTTTTTGATTTCTTCTACCCTATTCATATAAGGCTCACACCCTTATTGATAGATTTCTCCGCCGTTTTTTCTAAATTCTAATGCTTTTTCTTTCATTCCTTCTTCAATGGTTGATTCATTTTGAAGTTCTTCTTGCTTTACTATATCTCGAATGTCTTGTGAGATTCTCATACTACAGAATTTTGGACCACACATTGAACAAAAATGGGCTGTTTTAGCTCCTTCAGCAGGTAATGTTTCATCGTGGTATTCAATTGCTCTTTCTGGATCAAGAGAAAGATTAAACTGATCACGCCATCTAAATTCAAATCGAGCTTTTGAAAGTGCATCATCTCTTTTTTGTGCACCAGGGTGACCTTTTGCTAAGTCAGCTGCATGTGCTGCTATTTTGTATGTGATTACCCCTACTCTAACATCTTCTTTATTTGGAAGACCTAAATGCTCTTTCGGAGTTACATAGCAAAGCATCGCCGTACCAAACCAACCAATCATTGCTGCACCGATTGCTGACGTTATATGATCATAACCAGGTGCAATATCTGTCGTTAGTGGACCTAATGTGTAAAAAGGTGCTTCCTGACAAATTTCTAGTTGTTTATCCATGTTCTCTTTAATTAAATGCATTGGAACATGTCCCGGGCCTTCAATCATAACTTGAACGTCATGTTTCCAAGCAATTTTTGTTAGCTCTCCAAGTGTTTCTAATTCCGAAAATTGTGCTTCGTCATTTGCATCGGCGATCGAGCCTGGGCGCAAACCATCTCCTAAAGAGAATGTTACGTCATAGCGCTTCATTATTTCACAAATTTCCTCAAAATGCGTATATAAGAAATTCTCTTTATGGTGAGCTAAACACCACTGAGCCAATATAGACCCACCACGAGATACGATTCCTGTCACTCGTTTTGCAGTTAATGGAATGTAACGCAATAGTACTCCAGCGTGAATCGTGAAGTAATCTACTCCTTGTTCGGCTTGCTCGATTAAAGTGTCTCTAAACACTTCCCAGCTTAAGTCTTCTGCAATTCCATTAACCTTTTCAAGTGCTTGATAAATTGGAACTGTCCCTACTGGTACCGGAGAATTTCGGATAATCCATTCACGTGTTGTGTGAATATTTTTTCCGGTTGAAAGATCCATCATCGTATCGGCTCCCCAGCGAGTAGCCCATGTCATTTTTTCTACTTCTTCTTCAATTGAGGAAGTAACTGCTGAGTTACCTATATTGGCGTTTATTTTCACATGAAAATTACGCCCGATAATCATTGGCTCGCTTTCCGGGTGATTAATATTCGATGGAATAACAGCTCTTCCTCTTGCAACTTCATCACGAACAAATTCCGCTGATCTATTTTCTCGAATTGCAATAAACTCCATTTCAGGTGTAATAATACCTTTACGAGCATAATGCAATTGCGTAATATTTCCGTTATCCTTTGCACGCAATGGTTTTCTTTTTAACCCTTTAAAGATTTCAACCTCATGTTTATCTGATTCTTTTTTATATCCATTATCTTCAGGCTTCACTTCACGCCCTACATATTCTTCAACATCATTTCGCTCAATCACCCAGTTTTGTCCGATCGGCTTAAGCCCCTCGCGAATATCAACTGAGCTAGATGAATCTGTGTAAGGTCCACTAGTGTCATATACTCTAACTGGTGCATTTTCTTCTTCGCCAAAAGTACCAGTTGTTGGACTTAATTGAATCTCACGCATCGGTACTTTAATATCAGGTCTAGATCCTTCAACATAAACTTTTTTACTACCAGAAAAACTAGACATGATGGAAAAATTCATTTCATTTACAGAATTGTTCATTGATTTCATTCCCCTTTTTAAATGATTAAAAAAGGACGAAATCCAATCCATTTTAAGCATGAAAAAAGCCGGATCTTATATTTAAGACCCGGCAAAATGTTAGCAAAACTACATTAACGATTAGACATCATTAATGAGAAATTTCTAACTTCCCCACGCTGGTATGAACCAGATCAGGTCCTGAGGGTTAAGAAACTTAAATGCGTTTCTCTCTCAGCCCAACTAATTGGACACCCCTAGTCTAACGATTAAATTGTTCACACTAAATATAAACCCACAAGTTTAAAATGTAAATGCTTTTATTTCCTAAATTTTTACAGAAACGTTCATTTCAAAAAATTATTAGTATTTTTTATACTCGTCTAAATACTTGATTTCATTATGCTTCAAGCCCAATTTATGGTAAATATTTGGACAGGTAAAAAAAATTTTAGTATTGAATATTATTTTTTATATGCTATGCTAAGATTAATTTTCATACAGATTCATCACTAGGGGATCCCTTGATAAGGGCTGAGAATAGAGTAGTTACTTTTAAACCCTTAAAACCTGAACAGGCTAGTACCTGCGTAGGAAAGTGGCGCATTCTCTATTTATTTTGTGTGCAATGTAACCACTTTCTTTTTTTAGGAAAGTGGTTTTTTTTGTTTGAAAAAATTTTGTTAATGAAAGAGGCTGGAGCATGGAACTTATTGCAATTACAGATGATCAGCACTCAATCGAAGTACTTGCTTCCAAAATTATTCAAATAATCGATGTAGTCGACTATGTACATATTCGCGAGAAATCAAAAAAAGCGATCGAAATAATATCACTATTAAATCTACTAAAAATGAACAAAGTCGATATGAAGAAAATCGTTTTAAATGATCGTTTAGATATTGCTATTTTCGCAAATCTATCAAATATACACTTACCGGGACATGGCCTTCCTCTTGTTGATGTAAAAGAATATTTTCCTAACTTACGAATAGGAAAATCAGTCCACACGCTTACTGAAGCAATCCAAGCTGAAAGTGATCAGGCTGATTATGCCCTTTACGGTCATTGTTTTGAAACAAAGTGTAAAGCTGGTCTAACTCCAAATGGGATTGAAATCATACCCGAAATGAAAAAAACTCTGACTATACCAATCTACGCAGTAGGCGGTATATTGCCTGAGCATATCCAAGTTTTAAAGGAGAACAAGATTGATGGCATAGCTGTAATGTCTGGAATCTTCTCTTCTCGAAACCCACTAGATGCTGCGCTGCAATATTTTGAAAGGTGTAAACTGACTTATGAACAAGAGATTTGATGTCGTCGTAATTGGGGGTGGCATTATTGGTTGTTCCATTGCTTATTATCTAGCGAAAGAAAACATTAATGTCGCAGTTTTAGAAGGACATCAAGTTGGTCAGAAAACGACAAAGGCAGCTGCGGGGATGCTCGGTGCCCATTCCGAGTGGGATCAGTCCGAGTCATTTTTTACTTTTGCTAGAAGTAGCCAGCTATCTTATTTTCACCTTCAAGAAGAGTTGAAAGAATTAAGCGGTATTGATATTGAACTTAAAAAAGGTGGCATATTCAAACTAGCTTATACCGACTTAGAAAAAAAACAATTAACACCACTACTCACTCAAACTTCAGCACTTTGGTATAACCATGCGGAGTTAAAAAAACAGATCCCCGGCATCCATCCAAACATAATTGGCGCAGCCTATATTGAGGATGACGTAAATGTATTACCTGTTTCTGTTTGTAATGCATTTTCCAAAAGTGCTCAGATTTTAGGGGCTTCTATTTTCGAATATACTCATGTATTTGGGATTCAAAAAACTGATACACATTATTTACTTAAAACAACAAACGGTGAGTTTGAAGCCAAAAACATTGTAGTTGCAAGTGGCGTTTGGAGTAATACCTTGTTTGCACAGCTAGGGTTAAATCATGAAATTATTCCTGTTAAAGGTGAATGCATTTCCGTAAAAAGCGAAAAAGTAGCATTAAAGCATACTCTTTTTCATGAACAAAACTATATTGTTCCAAGAAATGACGGCCGCCTTGTCATCGGGGCTACGATGGTTGATAACGAATGGGATGAAAACCCTAGCTTAGGTGGCATTGAATCATTAATACAAAGTGCTAAAAAAATGCTTCCCGAAATTGAAGATATGAAAATTGATTCATTTTGGGCGGGACTAAGACCGCGAACACTTGATCATAATCCTTTTATTGGCATGCACCCTGAAGATGATCAAATCCTATTTGCAACCGGCCATTTTCGAAATGGTATATTACTTGCACCAGCAACTGGAAAATTAATTCGGGATATGATTCTTAAAAGGAAAGTTGATAGAGACTGGATTGAGGCGTTTAAAGTTAGTCGTTAATTTAAATGTTTGTGAGGTGTAAAACACTTGGAAATAAGATTAAACGGAAAGAACGTAGAAGTTTCGAGTAAAACTTTTACAATTCAAGATTTACTTAATGAATACCAGCTAGAAAACCGAATCGTTATTGTCGAGGTTAATGAAGAAATTATTTATAAAGAGCAGTATGCTTTAACTCATCTCTTTAATGGGGATCAGGTAGAATTAATACATTTTGTAGGTGGAGGTTAATCATGTTGAAAATAGGAAATCATTCATTTCATTCAAGATTATTACTAGGAACAGGTAAATACCCTTCTTTTGAAGTACAAAAAGAAGCAGTTGAAGTTTCGGAAGCCGAAATACTAACTTTCGCTGTTAGAAGAATGAATATTTTTGAAGAATCACAGCCTAATTTTCTAGAACAATTAAATCTAGCAAAATATAAATTATTACCAAATACAGCTGGTGCAAAAACTGCTGAAGAGGCTGTTAGAATTGCAAGATTAGCAAAAGCGTCAGGCTTGTGCGATATGATAAAGGTAGAAGTAATTGGTTGTGACAAATCATTATTGCCTGATCCAATTGAAACATTGAAGGCATCAGAAATGCTATTGAATGAAGGATTTATTGTGTTACCTTATACTTCTGATGATGTTGTGTTAGCAAGAAGACTAGAAGAACTTGGTGTCCATGCGATTATGCCAGGAGCATCACCAATTGGTTCTGGAAAAGGAATTATTAATCCTTTAAATCTTAAATTTATTATTGAACAATCAAATATACCTGTCATAGTCGATGCTGGAATCGGTTCGCCAAAGGATGCAGCTTATGCAATGGAACTAGGTGCTGATGGAGTTCTTTTGAACACTGCGGTTTCTAACGCGAAGGATCCAGTAAAAATGGCGGTTGCAATGAAGCTTGCTATTGAAGCAGGAAGACTTGGATTTGAAGCTGGAAGAATTGACGAAAAAAATTATGGTGTAGCTAGTAGTCCAATCACAGGGTTGGTGAATTCTTGATAAACCGTTATGCAAAACAAGAATTATTTCTAGGAACAGATCGTCAATTAAACTTACAAAAAGCCAGTGCCATCATTATTGGTGTTGGTGCACTTGGCTCATCAATTGCAGAAATGCTTGTAAGGGCCGGCATAGGAAATATAACAATTGTTGACCGCGATTATGTTGAATGGAGTAATTTACAAAGGCAATCCCTTTATACAGAGGAGGATGCTAAAAATAAACTACCTAAAGTAATTGCAGCTAAAAATCGACTACAACAGATTAATAGTGAAGTAACAATTAATAGTTTTATAACTGATATTACTAGTCTTAATATTGAAGAACTTATTAAAGATCAAACAATTATTCTAGATGCTACAGATAATTTTGAAACTAGAATGGTTGTTAATGATGCTGCAATTAAGCATGGAATCCCATTTATTTTTGGTGCTTGTGTTGGGAGCTATGGGCTTTCTTTTCCAATTATTCCGGGAAAAACTCCTTGTCTTAACTGTTTATTAAATCATATACCAACATTAAATATGACTTGTGACACAGTCGGAGTCATTAGTCCAATTGTACAAATGATTGCTGCGTACCAAGTCACTTATGCCATGCAATATCTTACAAACTATGAACTTTCACCAATCTTACAATCGATTGATGTTTGGAAGCATGAAAAGTCTGATATAAACATCGAAAGATTAAAGAATCATAATTGTCCAACATGTGGTCCGACCAGAAGTTATCCATATTTAAACGACGATCATCAAATGAAGTCATATGTATTATGTGGAAGAGATGCTGTCCAATTGAGTTTATCTTCTACTAATGTTCCGTCACTACGAGATCTTTCTGAAAGATTAATAGGATTAGTAAATGATTTGATTGTAAATCCGTATTTATTAGCATGTACCTTTGAAGATCACCGAATTGTTTTATTTAAAGACGGTCGTGCAATTATTCACGGTACAAAGGAAGCAGCTGTTGCGAAAGAGCTCTATCGTAAAATCATTATATAATAGAAGAAATCCATTTCAGAGACTAATAAATTTTAGTTTTATTAGTCTTCGAAATGGATAATTATAATTAATATTTTAAATTACTTAGACTCTTGTCCTGCAGAACCTACTAAAGATAAGCTAGCCTCTTCATCAATTGGAAATTCAATAACTGTTCTACCTACATTTACACAGCAACTATCATGGAAAGAATCAAATGCTGAGTTAATATCATCCAACTTGATTCGATCTAAAACTAGATCATCTAGATTAAATTTTCCATCTAAATATAATTTAGAAATGATTGGGAAGTCTCTAAAAGGTTGTGTATCACCATAAAAACTTCCTTTAAGAACTTTTCCAACGCGATGGAAACCACCAGCTGGTAGGTTAAGAACTTTAGAAGGATTGAAAGCACCAACAACTACTACAGTTCCACCTTTTCTTGTCCCTTTCCAAGCACTTTCAGCTGCGTTTGTATTTCCCGTACAATCAATTGCATAGTTAACGCCGAATCCACCTGTTAATTCTTTTAGTTTTTCTTCAGCATTTTCTTCAGCTACATTGACTGTATGTGTTGCTCCAAACTTTTTCGCAATCTCAAGATTAGATTCTTTAACATCACACGCAATAATTTTTGAAGCACCTGCGATTTTAGCTCCTTGAATCGCATTAACTCCTACTCCGCCGATTCCGAATACTGCTACAGATGAACCTGGCTTAACACCAGCTGCATTAACTGCTGCACCGTAGCCTGTTGCAACACCACAACCGATTAATGATGCTTGAGCAAGTGGCATTTCATCGGGAATTTTTACACATGACATTTCAGGAACAACAGTATATTCAGCAAAAGTAGATAATAGAGAGTTATGGTAAACTTTTTCCCCATCACAGCTTAAGCGAGAAGTCCCATCAAGCAATGTACCATCGAACATTGGTCCAAATGCTGATTCACATAAATGAACATCTCCTGTTATACAAAACTCGCAAGTTCCACAATATGGAACCCAGCTTAATGCTACTTTATCACCTGGTTTTACATTTTTCACATTTGGGCCAACAGCTTCTACAATTCCTGCCCCTTCATGCCCAAGAATAGTCGGAATAGGTGTTGTAGTATCATCTAATGCGTTTAGATCACTATGACAAACACCAGTTGCTGCTATTTTAACAAGTACTTCATTTGCTTTAGGCTCAGCTAGTTCAACATCTTTAATAATAAGTGGTTCACCATGTGCGTTCATTACTGCTGCTTTCATTTTCATCTTTATTCACCCTTTTATTTTAGTAAGCAAACCAAATTGCTTTTGTTTTTGTGTAAGATTGTAATGAATGAATGGCATATTCTTTACCCCATCCACTTTGTTTCCATCCACCGAATGGACTAGCAAAGTCATAACATCCATATTTATTTACAAATACCATTCCAGCCTCTAATTTTTTAGCTACGCGATTCGCACGTGAAACATCATTCGTCCATAAGCCGGCAGCTAAACCATAAATTGTGTCATTTGCCATTTCAACTACTTCTTCTTCTGTATCGAATGGAATAACGCAAAGAACTGGACCAAAGATTTCTTCTTGAGCAATTGTCATTTTATTATGTACGTCTGCAAAAATAGTTGGACGAACGAAGTATCCGTTTGCATTTTCGCCAGTCAGATCCCTTTTTCCACCAGCAGCAAGACGAGCACCTTCTTCAATTCCGCTTTTGATGTAGCCTAAAATACTTTCCATATGTGATTCTGAAATTTGAGCACCTTGATTTGATTCCGGATCAAATTGGTCACCTAATTTATAACTATTAGCATAATCTGCTAAACGATTAACTGTTTTTTCATAAATATCACGTTGAACAAATAATCTTGTTGGTGCAGAGCATTTCTCACCTTTGTGAGTAAATAATCCATAAAAAGAACGTTCAATTGCTGCGTCCACATCTGGAGCGTCACTAAAGATAATGTTTGGCGACTTTCCACCAAGCTCAAGTGTAACTGGTTTTAAATTAGAGTCTGCTGAATCGTGAACAAGCTGTTTTCCCACACCTGTACTTCCAGTAAAGGAAACTTTATCAACGCCCATATGACGAGAAATATGTGAACCAATTTTCCCTTTACCTAGTATTAGATTTAGAACGCCCGGAGGTAAAATATTAGCCTCGTCAATAATTTCAAATAGTCTAATAGCTGAAAAAGATGTCGTACTAGACGGCTTTAAGATTACTGTGTTCCCCATTGCAAGAGCAGGAGCAAGCTTCCATGCAGCCATATCAATCGGGAAGTTAAATGGTACAATTTGTCCACAAACACCAATTGGATCTCTTGTTGTTACACTTAAAAAGTCGCCTTCAACTGGGTTATTTTCACCATAGTATTTATCAGTCCAGCCTGCATAATATTCGAACATTTCTAATGCTTCCTGAACGTCGTCATTATATGCTTCTGTGTATAGTTTTCCGTTATCCAATGCTTCTAAAGTAGCTAGTTCTGCTTGATGCTCTTTCATAAGCTCACTAATCTTACGTAGAATTTTTGCTCTTTCTTTACGAGTTACTTTACGCCATGGGCCATGATCAAATGACTCACGAGCTGCCTCAACCGCTTTATCAATATCCTCTTTTGTAGCACCTTGAATTTTTCCGATCACTTTTCCGTTTGCTGGATTAATCGATTCAATTTCTTCATCACTACTGCTATCTACCCATTCACCATTGATATATAGTCTCTTCGTTTCTTGTAACCACTCTTTTGCCCATTCTAATTTTGGTTGCTCGATACCTTCAAAATGTTTTTTATTCTCTACTTTAGTCATTTTCAAGTCCTCCTCCATTTAATAATTCCTTTACGCTGTTCTTACCCTTTTCCTTCATTAATTTCGAAACAAACGAATAACCATGCTTCTCCTTTAATTCAACTACAGAAGGAATTAAACTATTTGCGTACTCTTTACATTTTTCTTTATTAACTTTTATGCCTTCCAAACACTTCTCGTTAAATAGGTTGAGTGCTTTTTCTAGCATCTTTATTGCATCTATAATATTTGCTCCAGCTACACCTTCAAAAATATTTAAATTTAATTCGCCATGCTCTAAAGCTGCCTGTACAACTCTGTCGCAGCCTAAAACTTGGAAGCAGCTTTGGATCAATGTTTCTGGTATTACAGGATTTACTTTTCCTGGGAAGAAAGATGAACCAGCCATTACAGATGGTAGAATAATTTCCGAAAATCCGGCTTCCGGCCCAGAAGATAATAATCTCAAGTCTTTCCCCATTTTGATTAGACATGTTGCAAGTAATGTTAATTGATTTGAAACATTTGCTAGATCATCTATGTTTTGAGCAGCATCAATTAAATTTTCACGCTTTTGAAGCTGAAAACCAGCAACTTTTGAAAGATTATGAATAACCAAATCTTGATACATTGTCGATGCGCCAGTTCCTGTTCCAATTACAGTGCCACCCAAGTTTACTTTCTTCAACTCGATTACACTTTGTTTAAGTAACTGCTGTCTTCTAGATAACATTGCGGCATATCCGCTAATAAAATCACCTAATTGAATTCTCATCGCATCTTGCAAACATGTTCTTGAAATTGTTGTAATTTCTATAAATGAATCGACCATTTTTTCGATTGTAGTTTGAACTTCACTTAATACTAAGTTGAGTTGTTCAAACTCTTTCATAATGGCAAGTCTCATGGCGGTATGACAGACATCAGAAGTAGATTGAGAAGCATTCACATCATCGTTTGGATGAATAGGTGAATACGTTCCTCTCATTCCTTCGTTTAATTCATTCGCTATATTTGCAATGACTTCGTTAATGTTCATATTTGTACCAATTCCTCCACCGCCATGGAGAATATCAACTGGAAATTGGTCAAAATGTCTACCGGAAATTAGCTCATCACAGGCTTGTAAAATAAATGAACCAATGGATTCATCTATTGCACCTGTTTCTATATTTGTAATTGCAGCAGCTTTTTTAACGATTGCAAGTGACTCAATATACTTTGGATACTGACTTAAAGTTTTTCCAGAGAATGAGAGATTTTGTACTGCTCGAACTGTTTGAACCCCATATAAGAACTGATTTGATATTTCTACAGTTCCAAAAGAATCAACTTCTTTTCGTATTTCCTGGTTCTCAATGACACTAATGAAAATCACCACCTTTTATGAAGAGTTTTCTAAACATTTTTAATGAAAACGTTTTAGTAATTTACTATGAAAATTATTTAGATCCTTATTCCAACTTTCCTCGCTGATTCTTTATTGAGGTGATTGTTCAATTATCTAACGTTCGTATTATGAACATTATAGTTCACGATAAGAACTTTAACTAGATTATAAATCTGAAAAATTAGCTGTGTCAAACAAATAATTAAATTATTAGAAATTTATTTATTATTGTTTTTTTAATTTGCAATTAAGCTATAATGTTTAACATGAAGATAAATAGCGAAGTAAAAAACCAAAAAAGTTCAAAGCAAGACCTTTCATCAGTACAAGCAGTAGATCGCGCACTTTTATTATTAAAGATCGTGGCTGATAGTGAAACTCCAATCTCTATTGGGAATCTAGCTGAAATATCGGACATGAATCGAACAACTGCATGGAGACTTATTGGAACTCTTGAGAACCATGGATTTGTGGAGCGTGACCCCGAGACTAAGGGCTACCAGCTTGGATATGCGGTAAATCACCTTGCGTCTAAAGTTCCGCAATACGGGTCTCTTGTCAGACGCGCAAGTAAAAGTATGGAGAAATTAAAAGAGGAAATTCAGGAAACTGTTCTTTTAAGCGTTCCTAAACAAAATGGAACACTAACAATTGAACAAATTGATCCAGAAAACAGTGTTAGGTTAGTTGTAGATTATGTGAATGCTTTTCTACCTTTACACTGTACTTCAAATGGAAAGATTCTTTTAAGCCAGCTTCCACCAAAAGAGTTAGATATATTTTTGGAAAAACCTTTGGAAAAGTTGACTCCTTATACAATTACAAACCCTGAGCAATTACGTAATGAACTTAATAGTGTTCGAGAAAGGGGATTTGGCACTTCGATTTGCGAACTAGATGAAAATGAAAACGGTATTTCTGCACCAGTGTATGACAAAGCTCAAAACCTTGTTGCGTTCATAAGTGTCTGTGGACCAAGTTTTCGTTTTACAGAAGAGAAAATGTTATCATCAATTGATTTATTAATTTCTACTTGTCAACAAGTTACAAATTATCTTGATTAATCATAAAAATTAGCAAGTTAAAATTTCTATGATTGTAATCAAAAGGCATCCGAATGGTTTTATTCAGATGCCTTTTTTATTTGCTTTTAAAACGTTGTGTTTCGTTCAAAGCTATTTTAGCATGCTCGTCTAATCTTCTTTAAGATAAAAATAAATACTCGAAAAAAGTTTGACAATTTTGTGAATTACACTTTATACTCATCTTATATTTCACATTATGAAAAAAGTTGTTCATATTATGAACTCCTCTCAAGTTCATTCACTTTTTTTCTTTTTATCTGAAAACGCTACCATTACATACTAAAATTTTCATGCTCTTATTTTATTTTTCGCTTTTCGATAAAAGAGTTAAAAGTATTTTATGAAAAAACTGTTACACTACTATTACTAAGGGGGAAACGAGATGAACGTAAACCAAACGATAAAAATGGATGATGCGCCACTTAATAAGTTCCACATTAAAATGGCTGGACTTACATTTGGAGCACATTTTAATGATGGTTATATTCTCGGAATCATTGGAACAGCACTGACATTACTTACTCCCCAAATGCATCTTAATGCATTTTGGCTTGGATTAATCGGCAGCTCCGCTTTAATTGGGCTATTCTTAGGAAGTTTAGTTCTAGGATGGGTATCAGATATTATCGGTAGACAAAAAATATTTGTTTTAAGCTTTGTACTCATTACAATCGCTTCATTACTTCAATTTTTTGTAGATAGTCCAATGCAGTTATTTATTCTACGACTATTAATTGGGATCGGAATTGGAGGAGACTATAGCGTTGGTCATACAATGTTAGCAGAGTTCGCACCAAAAAAGCATCGTGGAGTATTACTAGGATCATTTAGTGTTATTTGGACAATTGGTTATGTTGTTTCAACATTCGTTGGACTATGGTTGCAAGCTTTAGGACCAGATGCTTGGCGCTGGATGTTAGCTTCTTCGACAATTCCATCAGTGATCATTTTATTCCTACGAATTGGAACGCCAGAATCACCAAGATGGTTAATTAACAAAGGCCGCATTGATGAAGCAAGAGAAATAGCAAAAAAATATGTTGGTAAAAATATTGTGTTAGATAATGAAACACCATCAAAAGAAGATAGTAGCTTTTCTGTTTTATTTAATAAAAAATATAGAAAAAGAACAGCGTTTAATAGTCTTTTCTTTGCATGTTTAGTAATGCCTTATTTTGCAATCTATACTTTCCTACCAAATATTTTAAGTATTATGGGCTTAAAGGAAGGCTTTGGAACAGATTTCTTATTAAACATAATTTTAATTATCGGAGCAGTTATAGGTATCTGGTTTACAATCATTTTCTCTCGCAGAGGCTTCTTAATCAGTTCTTTCATTATTCTTGTAGTGTCTTTATTCGTATTAAGCGTCTCACCAAGTAGTGCAACAACATTAATGATTATCTGTTTTGCAGTGTTCACATTAATCTTGTCAGCCGTAAGTAATCTTGTAGGAGTTTTCCCAGCTGAAAGTTTCCCTACCGAAGTGAGATCATCAGGGGTCGGACTTTCTACTGCAATTAGCCGACTTGGATCAGCAATCAGTACATTCCTATTACCATTAGGTCTATCACATTTTGGTTTAGGTAATACAATGCTAGCATTAACAGGAGTTTTAGTTGTAGGAACATTAGTATCAATTGCATGGGCACCTGAAACTAAAAACTTGTCACTTAATGATGCTAGTAAAACAGATGATTTAAAAAAGCCAAATAGTAATCTAGTCGACATTAAACCGAATATATTATAAAATTATTAAATATGAAAAAGCAGGAAACTAATCGTTTTCCTGCTTTTTTTCTGTTTACATTATGGTACGTCTACTATAAATGGTACGATAAATACATTTCCATTTTGCTTAAATTGTCCCCAGATTTTATACACTCCCTTTTTGGGAAAACTCGTCATGAATTCCGCATCAGGTCCACTTGATTTCTCGTTCATTGGATGCACGTGCAAGTATGTATTAGTGTCTCCACTAATAGCAACAACATGACCAATTGCACCTAAATAAGGCTGTAAATTAATAATATCTTTTTTTGTTTTAGCGTCTTTAAGCGTAAATGTCATTTTAGCTTCATCATTTGTCGTCAATTTATCAAATTTTAAAGTAATCTCTTTTCCATCGATTACTTTTGTTAATAATTTATCTGGAGTTAGGGAAATCGGTTCGCCTTGTTGTCCCGACACTTTTACTAATTTGGTTTTTACGTTTTTATCAGAGCCCTTAGGTATAAAATCTGCAAATAACTTATACTCACCGCCATTTGGAAAGTTCGGTACGACTGTAAATAATCCTTTACCTTTATATTGTGGATGCAAATGGTCAAAAAAAGATAAATCCTTACTTACAACTATTAAATGCATTAATTTTTCATGCTCAAGTTCAAACTGGTCAACTGGTTTTCCATTTAAACTATTTATCTGTATGTTTAAATTTACTTTCTTACCACCCTCGGGAATACCATTAAATGAAAATTGTGCTTGAGTAGAATCCTTCTTTTCTTTTGTATCATGATTCATATTTTGATGGGTTGATCCTGAATGTGTCTTACTTCCACAACCACTTAAACCAAACACAGTAACGAAACTAAGCAACAACAATAAGTATTTCATCTACTTCTCTCCCCAGTATAGTAGTTTTTTCCAAATAAAAAGCGAACCCTTAGTTCGCTTTTTATTTATATCGAGTTCGATAAGACTTTGATTAAACGATATCGTAACCTTGGTCCTCAATAGCTTCTTTTACTTTTTCAACTGTTTCAGAGTTTGAATAGTTGAATGTTACTTCTTTATTTTCTAAACTTACGATTATATTATTTGTACCAGACACACCTTCTACCGCTTTCATAACTGCAGCTTTGCAGTGTCCACATGTCATACCATCTACTTTTAAAATTGTTTCCATTACTAAAATTCCTCCTAAATTTTTATGCGTTTTAATCTTAATGCGTTTAAGACTACCGATACAGAACTGAATGCCATAGCGGCACCTGCTATCCAAGGCTGTAATAGTCCTAATGCTGCAATCGGTATACCTAAACTGTTATAAAATAACGCCCAAAATAAATTTTGTCGAATATTATTCATTGTCTTCTTACTTAATGCGATTGCTTTTGGGATATGCGATAAATCGCCACCTACTAATGTGACATCCGCTGTTTCAATTGCTACATCTGCACCAGTTCCAATTGCCATACCAATGTCAGCTTTTGCTAGGGCCGGAGCATCATTTATTCCGTCACCTACCATTGCAACAATTTTCCCGTGTTTTTGTAAATTAGCTACAATATCGGCCTTTTTCTCAGGCAATACTTCAGCAAATACGTTTTCAATGCCAACTTGCTTAGCAATCGCATTTGCTGTGTGCTTATTATCACCGGTCACCATAAATACTTCTATTTTTAAATCCCTTAATGCTTTTATTGCATTTCTTGAAGATTCTTTAATTGTATCGGCGACAGCAATCATTCCTTCTAGTTTCTCATTAATCGCTACTAACATGCCTGTTTTTCCCGCAGATTCAAATGCGATTAATTGTTCATCAACAGAAGCAAAGTCGATATTCTTTTCATTCATTAATTTTCGAGTTCCGATATAAATCTTTTTATCGCCAATCATTGCTTCGACCCCATATCCAGGTATGGCAATAAACTCAGTCAGGTCAGTCAACTGAACCTCTTGTTTAAGAGCATATTGTACAATTGCCCGTGCTAAAGGATGCTCTGACATTTTCTCTACACTCGCAACGAGTCTTAACAAATCTTCTCGTTGATGTAAATTAATAAAATCTGTTACTTCTGGCTTTCCTTTTGTAATCGTTCCTGTTTTATCAAGAATGATTGCATTTATTTTTTGAGTAGTTTCTAAATATTCTCCGCCTTTGTATAAAATACCGTTTTCTGCGCCTTTTCCACTTCCAACCATAATCGAAGTCGGAGTAGCAAGACCTAGTGCACAAGGACATGCAATCACTAAAACAGCTATAGCTACTTCAATTGATTTTGGTAAATTTTGCGGATCTACTACGAAAAACCAAATTATAAATGTTAAGATCGCAATCCCAATTACAATTGGAACAAATAGATTCGAAATTCGATCGGCTAATCTCTGGATTGGAGCTTTTGAACCTTGTGCTTCTTCAACTATTTTCACAATATTGGCTAATGCAGTGTCCTTACCAACCTTCTCAGCTCGTATTGTTAAAATACCATTTCCATTAACTGTTGCTCCGACTACATTGTCCTCAGCCTTTTTATCAACTGGTAAAGACTCTCCAGTAATCATTGATTCATCGACTGTAGAAACTCCTGATACTATGACACCATCGACAGGAATTTTCTCTCCTGGTTTCACTAAAAGTAGATCTCCAACTTTTACAGCTTCAAGTGGTACGAATATTTCTTTACCATTTTCTAAAACTGTCGCTTCCTTTGCTTGTAATTCCATTAATTTAGAAATCGCTTCAGTAGTTTTCCCTTTAGCGATATGCTCAAAATATTTTCCAAGCAAGACTAATGTGATTAAAACTGCACTTGTCTCAAAATAAAGATGTGGCATATACGAACTATTCGTCAATGTCTTAATCGACTCAACTAAACTATAAAAATAAGCGGCCGAAGTTCCTAGTACAACGAGCACATCCATATTTGCACTATAATTTCGAATTGCCTTAAATGCGCCAACGTAAAAATGCCAACCAATAATAAACTGAACCGGTGTTGCAAACAGTAATTGGAACCATGGATTCATTAATAAATGTGGCATCCAAATATTTGTACTAAAAGGAAGATGGGAAACCATAGAGTACAATAGTGGAATGGAAAGTATGATCGAAACAATCAATTGAAGCTGCTTGTTTCGTGTCGAGTCGTTTTCCTTAACCTCATCTTCTGCTTTTAAAACTGCCTCATAACCTATGTGACTAATTTTATCAATAATTGATTGAACCGTTCGCACTTCCGGTAAATATGAAATAGTTGCGATATTCATAGCTAGATTGACGTTGATTTGAACAACTCCATCCATTTTCCCAATCACTTTTTCGATTCGAGCTGAACATGCAGCACACGTCATTCCTGTAATATTTAATGTAATCTTTTCAACAGCAACCTCGTAACCAATCGTATGGATTTTATCTATTAAATCAGAAGTTTGATATTGTCCTTTTTCATATATAATAGTAGCTTTTTCTAAAGCAAGATTTACATTCGCTTTTAAGCCTTCCATTCGATTTAAACTTTTTTCGATTCGGGTTGCACATGCTGCGCAGGTCATCCCTTCAATGCCAAGGGTCAACTGCTTTGCATCATTCATCTAAATCAACCCCTTTATTTTACGTACCTTTTAATTACCTCCATTAATTCAGTTACCGATGCTTCGCCATTATTTTCCTTAACTGCCTTAACCATACAATGATTCGCATGTCTCTCAATTAAAGAGAAGCTTACTTTTTTCATAGCAGCTTCAACTGCCATAATTTGCGTTAATATATCTATACAATAACGGTCCTCTTCGACCATTTTTTGAATCCCTCTTACTTGCCCCTCTATTCTACGAAGACGCTTCATTAAATCATTTATTTCTTCTTCACTTCTTGGGACCATTTGATCATCATGGCAATTTTCCATTTTATCACCTCACCATCATTATATACTCATAGGGGGTATAGGTGTCAATTTTTTATTCTATTTAGTTTTAGTTGTCCATATGATGATATAAACCGGATAATTAGGGGGTATCATAAATGCTCACCAGTTGGGTATGCATTAGTGTCATGCTGATTATAACGTTCATTTCAATCCAATTAAAACCAACTAAAAATGACCAAATGCATCAAATGATGTATATGATGATGATTAGTATGACGAATGGATTAACTCTAGGTGTACTAATTACACTTTCAAATCAGCAACAATTTTTCATTTCATTACTTATTTCGATGGGCGTCTCCGCACTAATTGGATTATTTATTGGCTGGAAATTACACTTCCTTGCACTACTTGAAGGAATCTTTACTGGCATGATGGCTGGTATGATGGGAAGTATGATTGTCGTTATGCTTTCGATCACCGAGGCAAAATCTTTATTATTAATTTGTTTATTATTATTAACTTGTTCAGTAATATTTTGTTCTACTATGTTCTTAAACGAGCGATTCCCGAAGCTACTATCATCATTCTTTCCAGTAATTATCATTTCTAGCCTGCTGCTTATTTTATCTATTTATTTTTCGTTTACTCATTTTGAAACAACTACAATTTCACAGAATTACAGGATTAATATGCTAAAAAAATAGATATTCTATTAAGCTATATAACAACAGCGAAACATTGATGCAGGCATATTTTTAGAAAATTATTACGAGTTATTTAGTGTTTGTGGGAAGCTATATGATAAGATGTACTAGTGCTTGAAAATTGAAATGGAAAAGGAAGATTACAGCAGATGACAAATCAAAATGAAACTAACGCTTTACCGCCAAAAACTTGTACAATTGAACGCCTAATCACACTTCCGGAAGATATCGAAAAAGTGCTGAATGGACAAAAAACAGCTACTCGTAGAAACGGGAGATATGCAGATGTTGGGGAAGTGATGAACCTTCAAGATCAACGTTATGTTGTTGAAAACGTTTATTCGCAAGCCCTTGGTGAATTAACAGATGAGCATGCTAAACAGGAAGGCTATACGAATGTAGAAGAGTATAAGCAATCAATCCTGTCAATCCACCCTGGTATGCCTTGGCTACCAAAAATGAGGGTATGGGTTCATGAGTTTCGCCTCATCCAAGATTGATCGGATATATTGATAGATATGCTATATCGAATACTTCTTTATATACATATTTTTAGTGTAATCTTATCAATCGGTCCTTTTTTTGTATTGATTCCTTTACTCAAAAAGTTGCGTACTTCAGAGTCCGCGATACAACAGGGCTTTTTGGATGTGTTCCGCTTTGCAGTCAGATTGGCTAAGCATGCCGGGCATGTACTTGTTTTGTCAGGAGTATTGTTGGTAATGGTAGGCTCATGGTCATGGAAGACGTCTTGGATTGTCATGACGATTCTTCTTCTGGTGAGCTCTTTATTCTTTCTTGCTAGAGCCTTCTCGCCTACAATTAGGAAATTTAGCCAACCAGACCAAGACCAGAACAGATTGATTTATTTACTTCGCCGTTCTATTTGGATTTACATCGTACTTTTGATGATCATGCTATTGTTTATGGTCGTAAAACCTCCATTATGGTAGGCATGATTCAAATTAAGCAGACAGGTTTTCTTTAAATGTAGAAGCCAGTCTGCTTTTTTATTTCGATGAAACGGACAGTATAACTATCAATTGCTGTTATACAGCAAAAAAAGATAGTAGGAACAAATATCCTTACTATCTTAATTAGCAGAAACGACAATCATTTATTGATCGAAACCTTATAATTAACGATTTCATCATAATATTTTAAATGAATTTGTTCTTTATTTATTTCATCTTTAAAATAACGTTCATGAATCATCACTTTGGCAATGTACTCTTTTCGAATATGATCTTTCGCATCTTCAATTGCAGTAACGGCTTCAACTAAATCAGCCATTTTATTTGCTATTTTTTTAGCGTAGTATGTTTGTGAATTAGCATCTAAAGTATGAACATAATTAACAACTTCATTTAATTCTTCAAGCTTTTTCTTTACGATTATACTTTCATCATCTAAACTTTGCGGTACATCAATTAGTTTTTCCTCGATAAATGCTTTAAAAATTGGATAAACATTCATCTTTTTAAACAATCTTAAAATCTCTAAACCTAATATATTGGCCGTTCCTTCCCAAACCGTAAGTACTTGGGCATCTCTTAAAAGGCGAGGTGTAACGAAATCTTCAATATAGCCATTTCCTCCATGCATTTCAATTGCTTCATGGGAGAAATGAATTGCTTCTTCAGCTGTACGCATTTTTAAAATAGCAATTAAAAGTCTGACTAGTGCTTGTTCTTCATTTGTTCCATTTTCTTTGCCGATCACTCGATCGTATAAGGCGACTAAATTAAACACTGCACTTGTTTGTACTTCTTGAATTGATGCAAGTTTTGCTAATGTCTCTTGAATCATTGGAAAATTTGTTAGTAATTGTCCAAATGCAGGTCTATTTTCAGCATATTTTTTCGCTTCTAGGAAAGCCCTTCTCATAATTCCAATAGAAGCTACTGCATTACATATTCTTGATAAGTTTAAAGCTTCCATCATGTAGTTAATTCCTTTTGAAGCATCGCCAATTAGAAAAGCTTTTGCCCCATTAAACTCAATTTCTCCCGATGGAACCGCTCTGACACCGAGCTTATCTTTTAAACGACGAATCGTAAATCCATTATTTGTGCCATCATCATTCTTCCAAGGAACTAAAAATAGGCTTAAGCCTTTACTTCCAGAAGGCGCACCCTCGATTCTTGCTAATATCGTTGTTATTCCGCACTGGCCTGCATTACTAGCAAAATACTTCTCTCCATAAATGCGATAGTAATCTCCTTCTTTAATTGCTTTAACTACATTGGCTCCTACATCTGAACCACCTTGTCTCTCAGTTAAAAAAGTTGCTCCTTCATATAATTCTGTTTCACCAGTTGATAATAAATGAGGGAGATATTTTTCTTTTAGTGCTTCATCCGCATATCGTTCTACTAAAAATGTGGCAGCCATAGATAAAGTAACCGGGCAATAAAAGCCAGCCTCGGTCTGTGATAATAAGTAGCCTTGCGCATAGGAATAAATATAATTTCCTTTAATGCCGAGTTCTGGAATTGGTTTATGAAGATAGCTCACAATTCCTCTATTATAAGTATCCTTAACGGTTTGCTTATACCCCTCATTAACCCAAACATGCGAAATATCATTACCATACGCATCATATTTAATTAGTCGAGGTTGACCTTCTCTGTCCGTGTGAATTGCACGCTGATCAATTTCATTCGCACAAAGCTCTCCAAACTCTTCTAATTCTTTACTTGCCCATACAAAAAAATCTTCTTTAAAATATTTGCTTAAAATCATTTGCAGATTAAGGTCTTCTTTATAAAAATTCATAGGTTCTCCCTCCTACCATTCTTTAGCAATATTACTTAATCTCTAAAAAATTTCGCTCAAGCTCGCTCTTCATTCTAATAATCTCTTCTTTTAATAGGATCAAATCATTAATTTTCTTATCTACTTCACTAATTTTTTGATTCCCATACTCGATTGTTTTTTGTAATTGTTTTTCACCTGTTCGATCTACCATAAATAAATCAATCATTTCTTTTATTTCTTGTAAATTAAAACCTAAATTCTTTCCTCTTTGAATTAAAAAGAGACGTGTCCGATCTTTTGGAGAATATTTTCTTCTACCACTTTCAGAATACGTAGGGTGTAATAATCCGATTTCCTCATAATATCTAAGGGTTCTATGAGTCGTATTAAATTCATTAGTCATGTCTCGAATCGAATAAAGCTTCAATGTTCTTCCCCCTTCTAGCTATATTATAAATCTTACGTTAACGTAGGTTTCAAGATAGAATCCTTCGACAAATTTAGATCGCGATTCATTTTAAAAGGCTTTAAAGTAATAATTCTTAAGACCTCCTACTTTTCCTTCCTTTTTTTGGTATAACATATTGTGTTCCTGCAAAACATAAGTTTATCTGTAGCCTAAGGCTTAATAGATTGTAGTAATTACATAATGATGAACTAAGAAGGAGATTACGATGCGGAAAACTATTGCTGATTTACTGATTGATTCATTGATTCAGGCAGGAGTTACTAGAATTTATGGGATCGTTGGCGATTCTTTAAATGCGGTTTTGGATTCAATTAAAAGCTCTGAAAAAATTGAATGGATTGGCGTTCGCCATGAGGAGGTTGCGGCGTTTGCTGCGGGTTCAGATTCTCTTTTGAGTGGGAGTATCGCGGTTTGTGCGGGAAGCAGCGGTCCTGGAAATCTTCATTTAATTAACGGATTATACGATTGTCATCGCAGTCGGATTCCTGTTCTAGCTATTGCTGCTCAAATTCCAAGTATTGAAATTGGAAGTGAGTATTTTCAACAAACTCGTCCTGAGCAACTATTTAAAGATTGTAGCCATTTTTGTGAAACGGTATATAGAGCTGAACAAATGCCACGTCTAGCAACGATTGCAATGCAGCATGCTATTGCAAGAAAAGGTGTATCTGTCCTTGTTTTACCCGGTGATATTGCTGCACTAGAAGATCGACAAACAGTTCCAGAACAAGTCATCCATGTTACAAATCCAATGATTAGTCCATCTAAACCCGAGTTAGAGAAACTTGCTGGATTTCTAAATGATGGGAAGAAAGTTACGTTACTTTGCGGAGCAGGATGTGAAGGTGCACATTCTCATTTAATGCTTCTTTGTGAAAAATTAAAATCACCAATGGTTATCGCACTTAGAGGTAAAGAATTCTTAGAATATGATAATCCATATAATGCTGGGTTAACTGGGTTAATTGGTTACTCATCAGGATACCACGCTATTATGGACAGTGATGTCTTATTAATGCTTGGCACAGATTTTCCTTACAGACAATTTTATCCTGATGATGCAGTGATTTTACAAGTAGATGTTCGAGCAGAGCATTTAGGTCGACGAGCTGCCCTCACTTATGGATTATGCGGAGATGTAAAAGAGACAATTAGTCAGTTGCTACCTCTTTTAACAGATGTAAAAGACTCAAGCCACTTAGAAAAATATGTCTCAGCATACAAAAATGTACGTGAAGATCTAGATAAATTTGCTGTAGGAAAACCAGGTCGTACACCGATTCACCCTCAATATTTAACGAAGATGGTAAGTGACCTTGCAAATGAAGACACGATATTTACATGCGATGTCGGTACTCCTACATTATGGTCTGCAAGATATTTACAAATGAATGGAAAAAGAAGATTACTTGGATCATTTAATCACGGCACAATGGCCAATGCGATGCCACAAGCAATTGGTGCTCAAGTTTCACAATCAAATCGCCAAGTAGTCGCATTATGTGGAGATGGTGGACTGTCCATGTTGATGGGCGATTTACTAACAATACACCAGCATAAATTACCTGTAAAAATAGTTGTATTTAATAATAGTGCGCTAAGTTTTGTAGAATTAGAAATGAAAGCTGCAGGATACTTAGAAACAGGCACAACTTTAGAAAACCCTAACTTTGCTTCACTTGCAGAAGCCGTGGGAATGAAAGGAATTCGTGTAGAAGACCCCGCTGATTTAGAATCAGCATTAAAACACGCATTTGAACATAACGGACCTGCATTAATTGATGTATTAGTAAACCGCCAAGAATTAGCAATGCCTCCTAAAGTAAGTATTGAACAAGCTCATGGCTTTACTCTCTGGACATTAAAAGCCGTATTAAATGGTCACGCTAATGACGTAATTGACCTTGCTAAAACGAATCTTTTAGATCGATTCCATTTATGATAAAAGAACCCGTTCGGTTTGAACGGGTTCTTTTTGCAGCGAAATTTATACAGTCAAAATTGAAATACACGAACATTATGTGAACTTTATTGATAAAGCTGTGAACTTTGTTGATAAAGTGGGATTTTTTGTTGATAAACTGTTGTTACCTTTTTAGCTTGATTCTAAATCTGTTCAGTTAGTTTTCCATTTTCAATAAAAACAACTCGGTCACATAAATCTAGCATTCTTTTATCATGGGTTACCATGATCGCAGCTTTTTGTCTTTGCTTAACTTCTTTAGAAAGCATTTCTACTACTGCCCTGCCTCTTTCAGAATCGAGACTAGCTGTAGGTTCATCGGCAAAAATGACTTCTGGATCATTCATTAGTGCTCTTGCAATTGCTACTCGTTGTCTTTCTCCACCTGATAAATTTTCTGGATAATTTCTCATCCTTTTTGATAATCCTAATTGCTCAAGTAGTTCATTAGCTTTCTTTTCTGCAATTTTATTTTTTATGCCGGCTAACTCGGCAATTAATAATAGCTGATCTTTAACTGTTAAGTAAGGGATTAAATTAGACATTTGAAATATGAATCCGATTTTTGATAGTCTAAATTCATTCAGTTTTTTTGCTGGGAGTTTGCTAATTTCAATATCATCAATTAATATTTTCCCACTAGTCGGAGATAGTAATGCTCCGGCTATTGAGAGGAAGGTACTTTTACCTGAGCCTGAAGGTCCTACGACTGCTACTAGTTCCCCAGCTTTTACTTGAATGGAAACTTGATCTAATACAGTTGTTGCTGATGAATCTCCGTCATTGTATATTTTGCTAATATTATCTAGCACTAATTTATTACTCATTAAAAAGCCCTCCCTATTGCTTCAATCGCGTCTATTTTTACTACTTTTAATAATGAAATTAATGAGCCGACAATTGCAACAAATAGAAATAATAAAGAACTTCCTATAATTAACTGAGCATCAAATACAAAAGGTAATCCAGCAGGTAATACTTTCGATAAACCAAATGTTATTGAAATGCTAATGATTAAGCTCAAAAGTGTAAGGGTTAAAACTTGAAAAATGATGTTTTTCGCTAAATAACTAGTTTTAGAACCGATAGCTTTTAGCACTCCAAATTGATTAATTTTTTGAATTGTAATGATATAGAAAAAGACTGCTAATACAAATGCACCGATAAAGAATAGAAAAACAATCATCATTAGTAAAGATCCCTGTTCTTCTTTATAACCAGGTATTCCTTTTAATGTTTGTTTTTTATTAATTACTTCTACTCCTGAGACTTTTTCATTTACTTTTTTCGCCATGCTTTCATTTGTTTTCAAAGCGATTGTATTAATTGATTTCTTACTATTGACCATTGACCATTCTCTATCATTCATATGAATAACTGGTGCATGACTATATGACTGGTTCTCTGTAAACCCTACAAGTTTAAACTCTTTACCCGAGATTTGATCTGAAATATGATCACCAAGTTTAATTCCTTTTTCTTTCAAGGAAATATCTCCAACAACTTCATTCGTTGTTGTATTATTAATCATTTTCCCTTCAATTACTTTAGGAGCAGCTAAACCATTCACATCAATTCCAAATAAGGTAGCATCAATTTTTTTAGCTGTTCCATCTTTCAGAAAAGTAGTCATTTGAACACCAATATTAGTTGAATTTTTCTCACCAACAAGTTTCTGAACTTCATTTATTTGACTCTCTGTTAACATTGAATGATTAATTTGTTTACCTGATTCCTTTTGTAAAACAAAATAGTTTGATGCCATGCTATCAATTGAAGAAGCATTATCAAAAGATAATCCTTTCGCTAATCCTGAAACGAATAATACTAGGAATGATATAAGGATCATGATTAGACTAATTAATAAAAAACGTAATTTTGCGTGTTTAAATTCTCTTAATGCAAGAAACACCTGTCATTCATCTCCTTTAACATACTAAATTTGTAGAGTGTAAAAACAGAATCACTCTTTGTAATTTAAAGTATAGAAATGTTAGATGAACAACAGGTGAACAGTCGATGACAATTATGAAGTTTGATGAGGAATGGATAAATAAAATTTAGTTCCTTCGCCAACCTTACTACTTACTTCAATACACCCATTATGCAATTCAATAATTTGTTTTACGATGGCTAAACCTAAGCCGCTGCTAGATTCTTTTCGAGTCCTTGCTTTATCAACAATAAAAAACCGATTAAATATTTGTTTTAAATCATGTTCAGAAATGCCTATTCCAGTATCTTGAAATTCAATTTGTACATGTTCTTCATTGCTACTGAGCTTTATTGAGATTGATCCGCCTTCAGAACTAAATTTAATACTATTTGTCATTAAATTTGTCCAAACTTGATGCAGTAAATTCTTATCAGCAAAGACTAAAGTTTGTGGTAATTCTAAATCAATAGCCAAATCCTTATTTCTCCAACTCCATTCAGTTGTAAAAACCACCTGCTTAATTTGTTCTGCAACATCAAAAGTTGTTTTTTGTAAAATACTTTCTTCCTTATCTAATGCAGCTAACGTTAATAATTGTTTACTTAATAAGGACATTCTTCTACTTTCTTCTTCTATGATCGATAAGTAATGATTTCTCTGCTCTTCAGTTAAGCTTTTAGTTTGAAGTGATTGCGAAAAACCTTGAATTGATGCAAGAGGAGATTGAATTTCATGAGAAACATTCGAAACAAATTCCTGGCGCATTGCCTCAATTTGTCCCAATTTTTGTGACATATGTGAAAAGTTGTTAGCAAGTTTACCTATTTCGTCTTGTCGGTTAATTTGCAACTTTACATCATACTTTCCTTCTGCAATTCTCTTAGTTGCTTCAGTTAATTTAATGATCGGTTTTACAATATATCTTGTACTAACTAAAACAAATATGATACTTAATACGATTGTCAGTAATAGGAGAATCGAAAAAAGAATACGTAACTCACCAAATTGAAGCTGTACATTTGGTCGCATAAAAAGTGCCAGCTGATTTTTACCTGACTTGATCGGGACACCAATTGTATTACTCAAAGTGTTGTCAAAAAAACCAGTTACAAATAATGACGTTGGAAATTCAGCAATACCGTGATAAACCTTTCCGTTTAAGACAGAATCAATAACCTTATGGCCTAGTTTTTTATCTCTAAAAGAACCTCCATAAAAGGATTTATCTCCTTTTTCATCCACTACTAAAATTTGATATCCTAATTTACTAACACTCTTTAAATAGTTACTAAGCTTAATTTCATTATTTTCTTCATAAAAAGTACCGATATCTAGAGCCATTTTAGTTAATTTTTTATCATTATAAGGCTTTAATTGATAGTGGTAATACACATTAGAAAAAAAGAAAGCCAATAAACTGCTACTGATCATAACAACGATGATTGTAAGAACAATTCTTATGTATAAAGTTTTCACTTTTTAGTGACCTCCAATTTATACCCAACACCACGAACAGTTTTTATACTAAAATCATCTGTTAAAGTTGAAAATCTTTCACGTAAACGTTTAATATGAACATTTATTGTTCGATCATCACCTTCAAAATCGGCACCCCAAATTAATTGAATCAGCTCATCACGTGTAAAAATTCGATCCGGATAACTAGCCAATTGAGATAATAATTCAAATTCCTTCATTGGAAGCATTAGTAATTTCCCATTGCAGTAAACCTCGTAGCTTTTTCGATCAATAACAGTCTCGTTTAGCTTAATTTTTTGAGAGCTAATCATATTGTATCGCCTTAACAACGCCTTAATCCGAAAGAGTATTTCTTTTGGTTCAAAAGGCTTTGTTAAATAATCATCTGTCCCAACAGCAAAACCTTTTTCTTTATCTGACAGTTCACTTTTTGCGGTTAATAATATGACTGGAAAATCATAATACTCTCTTATTTCTTCGCAAAGCTGGTACCCATCTTTGCCTGGCATCATTACATCTACAATCGCTAAATTTATTTGTTGATTTTCGAGTAATGTCGAAGCTTCATCTCCATTAGCTGCTTCAAATGTCGTATAGCCTTCTGATTGTAAATACATTTTCAGCAATTCTCTTATATGTGAGTCGTCATCAACGATTAAAATTCGAATCATAATTTATCCCCATTCTTTGAAATTAGTACAAATCATATCATATTTTAATTTTAATATCTTTTTTCATTTTATTTCATGGGTAGAAATGCCGATGTATTATAACGTGATTAAAAATATTTCTGTAATATAGTTTGTCCCCCATACATTTCTGTCATTTCAAACATAAAATTAATATTGTAGTTTCATAATTAAGACTGTTTTCGTAAATCTTGTTGCTCTTTAAGAAGATGACTAGTTGATTACGCCCCTATATGTTTTTAATATAGAGCAGTTGGCTTTGCATCTTAAAGTTTCACTTTTTCTGATACTCCTACAGAAACCCCACATCTTTTTTTCAATCAACTTCTTTATTTACTGTGTGTTTTAAAAGACATATTTATAAACGACAATCATTTCGAAAAGAGTCAATCATAAAGAAAGGAGCAAATCCAAATGGCACTTCAACTAATGAAAATTCTCGTTTCTGCTTCTTCAACTATTGAAACTGTCCCTTATTTCAGCATACACACCTGGAGCAACAGACGTTGGTTCATTAGTGATTACTGTGCCTACTGGAGGAGACGGAATTTTAGCTGATACTCCAATTATGTTGGAAATAGTAAGTTTTGCACC
Organism: Bacillus sp. AFS002410; assembly: GCF_002556365.1. NCBI lineage: Bacteria > Bacillati > Bacillota > Bacilli > Caryophanales > Bacillaceae > Bacillus > Bacillus sp. AFS002410. The sequence goes on along the minus strand of NZ_NUEU01000024.1, from coordinate 19,458 downwards.
TACTTCCGTTAATACTGTTTCAACATAAAAATGCTCAAAAAAAAAGTTCCTGGATGGAACTTTTTTTGATGTTGCTCAATAGTAGCCGTCATAAAAATAAAGAGATAAATTGGATGATGATAATTGTACCCTTTAAAGGAACGTCTTCTGTAAGAATCATCAACACTTATACTTATACCTAAAATTGGCATTTACGTATTGATCCTTTTTTAATGTGAAACAAAAGAACTCTCCCTTAACTGGCCTTTAGTTATCTAGTTTAACTGTACCCATTAAGTAGTTAGACATTTCAACGGCCTTCTCAAACTCTTTTTCTTTTACATAATAATCATACAACTGCTTACCATATCTTTTCATTAGAACTGTATGATTGCGTGATTTAAAATAAGGAAAAGCTGTCTTTTCTGTGTACTCAATAGATTCTTTCGTTTTATTTTCAATGGCATAGATTAGTAATGTAAAAAGTACTTGATAGTGTTGATTGTTTAGATCCTCTGCAATTGTTAGCCCCTTTTGAGCACTATTTAATAAGGCAGATTTTCGCATTAATTTGCCTTCAAATGAACTTTTCAGATAATTATTCAGTCGTTGAAGATAGATTACAGAAGGCTTTTTCTCCAATTGTAGCGCTGCTTTATAATATTTTTGCGCTTTTTCATACTCTTTTCTTTTATAATATTCCAATGCAAAGTTATTTAACAACATTCCCGTTTTATCTGGTGCATTAAGAGCTTCACTGTCATGGATTAAGTTTTTATACGATCGTTTTAATTTTTTAAAATCTATATGTACATCTGTGCTAGCTTGTAAAAGCATAACTGATTCAGCATTTATGGCGCGTAAATAGTTACTTGTTTCTTTAAAATGATTAAGTGCTTTTTCTGCATATACATATGCCATAACTTTAGAATCAGTCCATGCATAGGCCATTGCTAAGTGATAGTAGTACTCAGGATTGCCGTACTCATTAATATCAATCTTCTTTAAAGCTTGTATTGCTTTATGGTGGTTCTCTGTACTTGAGTTATTGTAATTACCTAAATAATAATTTCCTATTACGTGCAAAAGGAGATTTCTTTCAAAAGGAGGTAGGTCCTTATAGTTTCTTTGTAAACTTTGAATAATCGTAATAATGTTCTTAAAATCGTTTTGTAAGAGATAATATCTTGCTAGAAGTAATTGATATAGCGCATCATATCTTGATGAATTAATAAATGGGCTTTCTTCCAGCTCATTTTTATATGATTCAACTTCCTTCATTCTAAGTTTAATAATTGCTGTATGCCAATTTTGTAGTTTCTTTTCAAGCTTTTCAAAGTTAGCAATTTCTTTTCGAATATCAATTTGTAATCGTTCAGAAAATAAGGTAATAATCTCAGAGGAATAAGATGTAGTTCCTCGCTCAATTTTCCCTACATGCTTGGAAGAGCAAATTCCTTTTCCTAGTTCTTCTTGTGTTAGTCCGGCTTTTGTGCGATAAAATCTAATTACTTCTCCTTCGATCATTGAATGCTCCCCCTATCCTAAAATTTATACTAAATATACTACATATTAACCATTTTTTAATAGTTATATCGTCACTATTTATTAAGTTTTTTTAATGAAAAACCAATTATAAATATAGTATTTTAATACTACTTTTACGGACTAACAGGAAAAATTATTTAACACCAACAGCATCATATGCATCCATTACTGCTTTTGTTTGTGTTGATGGTAGACCAGTAGTTTTGCTATCTGGATATAGATCACGCGCAGCTTGAATTGCAGCTTCGCGCATTTCTTTGAAACCAGAAGAAGGTGTTAAATACATTGTTAATGCACGGTAATAGATTTTCTCCGCTACTGTACGCTGCAGCTTAGTTACTGTTATGCCATTATGTGTGCCACCTTCAGCGATTAAATATGCAGCTTTATTGTTGATACTACTGTTGATGTGTACGCCACCTTTATCTTCTGTACCTAAATAACGATCAGCGTAATTATCTGGATATTTATTATCCTTTAATCCATAAATAGAACTAAGGGACTTAGATTTTGGGTTGCTTAATGAACGAAGTCCTCCATCACCATCTTTTGTAGGAGTGTAGATATCTTCACCCATTTCCCAATCAGACGGAGATGTAGCACCTGCAGCATTCATTTCTGCTAATGCACCAAAAATATCTGCCAATGATTCATTGATTGCACCAGACTCACCTTCATATGTAAGGTTTGCAGTATTTGAAATTACACCATGTGTCATTTCGTGACCTGTAACGTCTAGTCCGCCTGCTAATGAACCAAGAACAATTCCATCACCATCTCCATATAGCATTTGCTTTCCGTTCCAAGCTGCGTTATTCCATTTTGCACCGATGTGAACAGTGCTTATTAACGTCATTCCCTTATTGTCTAAACTGTTACGCTTGTGAACAGTTTGATAATACTTGTTTACCTTATCAGAGTTCATTTGAGCTGAAACTGCAGCAGGATCATAGAAGAAATTAGTTGAACTATTCGTTCCTATTTCAAATCCTGTAAATCCTAATAGTGCTGAAAGAAGAATAAATGGAGTTTCCCCCATACGATGAGCATCGAAAGTTGCAAGTGGCACGATATTTGGTGCTGTTGTAGTACCACCAGCAATTGATCCACCATATAAATAGCTAGTACCAGTTGAAGTGTCTTTTCCTACAGGGAATGTCTGCATTTTACCAAATACGTCTAAACCTCTACCAACCGCAACAGTAAGTTTTGCTGGATCTGCTAAATTGTCAATTGCATCGAAGTTGTTGATTATTTCTCCATTAGTAGCATCCACAAAATAATGGAAATATCCAGGTGCTGGTACAGAGGTTGAAGCTTTAACTAAATATGCTAAATAATACTTTCCATTATGTGGATAGATTGTTAATTCAGTATCAACTCCATCATAATTTGTAACATTCCCAATTTGAGATTCTATGCTCTCTTTAGCAGTTGCTTCAGCATCTTCCTTAGAAATAGCTGCTTCAGTCGGAATAATTGTACGAGCTAATTTTTGAGTTACATTACCAAAAGATGCATATACATTGTTATTTGCGTCTAGCGCTACAGCTTGTCCTGATCCATATATTGGAATTCCTTTGTACTGTTCAACCGTCCTTACATGGTAAGTATTTGTTTTACTGTCAGCTTCTTCACTAACGATTTTAAATTGTTCCCATGTAGAACCTGATCTCGCTAGACCATCCACTTTTGAATTCAGAAATGATTTTACAACTTCTTCCTTACTTAAAGCTTGATTTACTGTTGCTGCACTTGCTTTTACATTTACAAATGAAGGTAATGTAGTTAGCCCGCCTCCAAATGCTACAGTTAATGCCATTACTGCCGGAATTGCTTTTCTTCTCATTCTTTTCTCTTTTTTCATTTTCAAAACTTTCACCCCTTATTTAATTTGTGTTGCGACTGCAATTTTCATTATTGAGAAAATTCAAAATTAAATCAATATGTACAAGTCGGGTTCTTTTTCGCGTGTTTCTTTAGCTTTTCGCCCTATTAGTGACTAATTTCGACAAAAAACTACTAGGCATTGACCCGAAAATAACCCGGTTTCAATTTTCTGACAATTGAGCAATAATGAATTTCAACAGGGCTTTTTGCAAAGGAGTGAAAAACAAGCAATGAAAAAAGTCTCTATAATAATAAGTTTATGTTCGATTCAATTTTACTTAGCAATGCAAACAGTTGGTCAAACGGAGGCATCATTTTCTAGTCGAGCTTCATCAGAACAAGTCATTTCAGCAGCAATTGTGTTTCCAAAAACGATTCAGCAACTAGTAATAGCAGCCAAAGATCATTCAACAAAGGCTAATCATTTATATGAGTCGATTTTGAAAACTTCACCTATTGGTACAGACTCTGAAATGTCCAAATTACTTACTAATGTTCTTAATGAGGAACATGAACTAAATGATGAAATTAAAAGTCTACATAGAATTCAAGAGCAAATGAATTCCTACCATAAACAAGTTCACGAGCTTCAAGAGGTAGACCGCAACAGCTATGAATATGAAAGGAAGGGTTACGAAGTGATGAATCAACTGATCCTTCAAGTAAATGAATCAATCAATCTTGAAAAAATAGACAAGATTAAAGCTGACATTCAATTAAACCTAAATGAAGGTAACGAAGAAAAAAAGGCCAATATTGATGATTCTCAAAATAATGCGCAGAACAACACTACTTCACAAACTAATTTAGAGTCAGACCAAAATGAAGGTAATGAGAAGAAAAAAGACGGCATTGGGGATTCGCGAAATAATACTGAGAATATCAATGCTCCGCACCCTGATGTAGAATCAGTCCAAAATGAAGGTAATGAGAAGAAAAAAGACGGCATTGGGATTTCACGAAATAATACTGAGAATATCAATGCTTCACACACTGATGTAGAATCAGTCCAAAATGAAACTTCAGATAATTCTAACAATACATCTCAAAATGAATAGGTGATATCTAATGTTGAAGAAAATTTTATCAATTGTAGGAAATATTTTAAAAAGTATTTTTTTAGTCATCTTGTGTTTCTTAGCATTTATCGTAATTTCTTCAAGGTTTACAGGTGGAGAATCTACTATGTTAGGTTACCAATTAAAGGCAGTTTTATCTGGATCAATGGAACCAACCTTCCATACCGGATCAATTATCGCTGTTAAATTAGGAGCAAATCCATCATCTTATCAAAAAGGCGACATTGTTACCTTTCACATGGACAATAAGTTAATCACTCACAGAATAGCAGCCGTCCATCAAAAAGATGGTGAAATTTCATATAAAACGAAGGGTGATAACAATAACGCCCAAGACCTATGGACTGTGTATCCTCAGAATATTTTAGGTAAATATTCTAATTTTACGATTCCATATATAGGTTATGCACTAAATTTCGTAAGCTCAAAAGCTGGATCAGCACTATTGTTAATCGTTCCGGGTATTCTTTTAACTCTTTTTGCAATACGCAATTTGTTCCAATTAAGAAAAGAGTTTGAACAAAAAACAGCAGGATGAAGTTGGTTAGTTCTCTTAAGTACAAAATAAGAGCTTAAGAGTTTAATAAATATAACCTTAAGGGGGAAAAGAAATGAGTTTTACTAAGCGAATTGGTCAAGTTGTTATGAGTGGGGCTATGGGTTTATCATTAATTAGTGGGGGTACTTTTGCATATTTCAGTGACACAATTAAAACTGATAATACATTTGCAGCAGGTACATTAGACTTAGGGATGAATCCAAAAGCAGTAGTCAATATTAGTAACTTAAAACCTGGTGACGAAGTTTATCGTGAATTCACACTAGAAAACAATGGTACTTTAGATATTAATAAAGTTTTATTAAACACTAAATATCAAATTGAAGACGTAAAAGGTGATAACACTGAAGATTTAGCTAAGAATATTAAAGTGACTATTATGTATAACACTAGCAGTGCTACAAATGAGATCGTTGATACAACATTATATGATTTACAAAATCAAACTCCAGATTTAACAGCAATTAATCAATTTGTTGGTAGTACAAAAGATCCGGATGGGATTGCTGCAGGACAAAATGAAAAGATTTTCGTATTATTCGAATTTGTTGATAGTGGAGAAAACCAAAACGAGTTCCAAGGCGACAAGCTTAAAGTTGACTGGACATTTAATGCTCAAACTGGTGGCAGTACATATCACGACGACACTGACCCTAACAGCAACTAATTCAAAAAAGCCACCTATTAATGATTAAATTAAGATAATAAATCATAGGATAATTAGTTCAGTATGAGGACTAATTATCCTTTTTTTTGTCATTTTAGATTAATTAATTATTGATAAAAAAAATAGTACACAATGTTTAAAATGTGAGACTAGTGAAGTTTAGTTTGGATTAGGGGACAAAGCCTCCGTGCGAGGACAGCACTCCGCAGAACGAAGTGCGAGGACCTTAATATATTTTAAAATTCTTTAAATGAGTGGATTTCTTTTACAGAAATACAAGTATATTTTAAAATATAAGAATAAATATATAAATTTAGAGAATGTGTAAGAATTAGCCTCGCTTATGAAATCTATAGATTGATTGAGGTGATTAAATGAAACGGGAGGAAATACTAGTTGACAATAGAAGGGTTTATCTCTTAATCGATTCAAACGGAAATCCTATTGAACCTGTTAATAAGTTTATGAAAAACCTCCATACGAATGAAAGGAGCAGTAACACTTTAAAGACTTACTGTGTGGCTTTGAAATTTTACTTTACTTTTTTAGAACAAACAGGGCTTGATTATCATCAAGTAAACTTCGAACAGTTATCCAACTTTGTTGCGTGGTTAAGAAATCCCTACGAAAGTAATAAAGTAGTAGCCTATCAGAAAACAAAAGCTAGACGTAGTGAGAAAACAGTAAACAATTACCTTACGGCAGTTATATCATTTTATGATTATCTGTATCGTTATGATTTAATCGATTCAGAAATTGTTGAAAAGTTGATGAAGAAGGTCTTTGTAGGAGCTGGAGGAAATGGGTACAAAGGTTTCTTACATCATGTAAATGCGGGTAAACCACAATCTAAAAATATCCTTAAACTAAATGAACCTAGAGAAAGAGTAAAGATATTTACAAAGGAAGAAGTTAATGAAATCTATGAGAAAACCACGAACATTAGGGATAGGTTTCTAGTGCGATTGTTGTTTGAAAGTGGTTTGCGCATCGGTGAAGTCCTTTCACTGTTTCTGGAGGACTTTAAATTTGATGCTAAACAAAGGAGGCACAAAATTCATCTGACCGATAGAGGTGAATTACCTAATGGGGGTAAGTTGAAAACTGGAGAAAGAAAATTAGACATCTCTCAAGGACTTATGGATTTATATGATGATTATTTATACGAAGTTATTGATGAATATAATCCAGACCATAACTTTGTGTTTATAAAGATTTGGGGGAATAATGTTGGAGCCCCCCTAACCTATTCCGATGTCTATTCCACTTTTAAAGAAATTGAAAGAAAAACAGGCATACATATTACACCGCATTTATTTCGGCACACGCATGGAACGATGTATTATCTTCAAACGAAAAACATCAAAATGGTACAAGAGCGTCTAGGTCATGCACAAATTCAAACAACTATTAACCTATACGTTCATCCATCCGAAGATGATATCCGTAAGGATTGGGAGAAAGCTTCTATTGCCTTCGAAATCGGACAAAGTAAAGAGCAAAAAGAGAATAACTTGCAATCAGGAATACCTGAAAAAGTAGTTCCCTTTTAAAGCTAGATTAGTATTTTAGGAGGAAAATGATTGCATAAAATCATAGCAAATAATCCACTCCCACAAAGCGAATATTGGGACTTAATCACAACAACCCTCTCCTCTTACGAGGTTAAGAATATTTCCAGTGATGGTATGGTAAAAAGAGGATTTGTGAAAGATGATTACTTTTTAGTCAATGACGTTTGGGACGTTAACGTAATTGGTAAAATTCCTAATTTTCATGAACAATTTAACAAATACAAAAGTAGAAGAAAAACTATAAATTTCTCTACAGAAAATCATAACATCTGCTTAGAAATTAAATTTGTTTTTTATCATAAATTGTTTAGCGATGAACTGAGTTTTAGTAGTTTAAATAATTACACTTCATTTATAAATAAGTTGCTTATATTCCTAAGTGAAGAACATACTTCCCTCTCTTCCTTACTTGATTTAGATATTGATAAAGCTGAAAAAGAGTGGATTTGGTGGTTGAATAACAAAGGTGTAAAAACAACTCAAACAGTCATAAAATTAAATGTTGAATACGAGGCTAAAACAGCAATAGTAGGTTTCTTCAGTTCAGTGTTTATGAAGTTATTCAACCTAACTGATACCCGTGAAGAATGGGTGAAAGATAGATGGGATATTCGAGTTTTGAATGCTAAATATGGATTGGATTACAACCAATCAAAAGCCAATTATTATATTGATTTTACAAATATTAGAAACGCGGTTTTTAGACAGCATTTAAAAAAATATATTAAAACTAGATTATTAGGTGGTGTGAAATTTGCAGTGTCAACTGCACAAGGATATTCACTCAGTGTTCCGAGGTTCTTTAATTTTATTAGCGAATTAGAACCAAATTGGAGTAGTTTAAATGGTCTTACAAGACTACATATTGAGAAATATTTGGAGTTCCTTCGTCATCACGCCCATAATAATATAAAAAATAAAAATGCTAATCCGAAGAAATATATATTTAATAATCTCGTTTTAGTTTATACATTTTTGAAAGATATTCAACGTTACGATTATAGTATCGCACCTGAGATATCATCGTCAAAATTACTTTATTCTGAGGATTATCCAATGCTTGATAAGAAATCTGATGACGATATTAAATACATTCCCGACCATGTTTTGGAGCAACTTTTTGAGCACATTGACTATCTTCATAAGGATGTACAACCGATTGTATGGGTGGCATTCAAAAGTGGATTACGTATAAGTGATGTATTGGGATTAAAACAAGACTGTTTAGTTCGCTTAAACGGTAAATATTCTATTCGAACTGATATTGAAAAAACATATGTAATAGGTCATAAAGTCCCAATTGACAAGCAATTAGCAAATGTAATCGCTGTGCTAATACATAATTCATTGAAATTCAGCAATGAAGATAATAATCCAGACAAATACATTTTCGTTCGTTACCGTGGTTCCCGTAAGGGTAAACCATTTTTTCAAGGTTGGGTACGAGACAAACTCAACAAACTAGCAATGGAAAAGAATATTACTGACGAATTAGGGAAAGGCTTCCACTTCACAACACACCAATTTAGACATACATTTGCAGTAAAAATGTTAAATGGTGGAGCTGATATTTTAATTGTACAGGAACTATTGGCTCATGCTTCTCCTGAAATGACGATGCGATATGCACGTATATTGGATGATACAAAACGTAAGGAATTCGAGAAAGTTATAAAACAAGGTGTATTTTCTTTTGACCTCAATGGAAAAATCCATCAAGTCTCAGAGATAGAAGAAATCCCTGAGGATATTCTAGAAATGTTGTGGAAAGATGAAAAGCTAAACGCCATAGATAACCCTTACGGGACTTGTCGAGCTAGAATTAACGGGAATTGTCCATTAGCAGCAGAGCCTCCCTGCCTTACAGCAAACGATGGTAAGCCTTGTTTTGACCTAGCTGTCGGTATGACTAGTTTTGACATAAAAAAGTATGAACTTCATATAGAAAGTGCAATAAAAATGATTGAATCATCTAAGGAGTATAATCGTCAAGATATGGTCGAAACAAACGAAAAGAACTTAAAGAGATACCAGGATATTTACGAAACAATAAAAAATGGAAATGTTATTTTTGGACGTTTCGAACGTATGAAAAGACAATTAGAAAGTAAGAAGAAGAAAGGTGTTTACCATGGCTAATTTTGACCGTGAGGTGCAAATGAAGCAGATTCATGAGAATAGAAAGAAAGCGACCATGAGTAAGGTGGAGGAAGCTATTAAACGTCTTACAAGGAGTGCTAAAGCAATTAACTTTAATAGCGTGGCACAGGAAGCCGGAGTAAGCAAAGCAACGCTTTACAATCATTCAGAGATTAAAGAACGTATCAATTTCTTGAGAAATCAACAGGAAAAAGCATTTGTAGAATCACGCATAAAACGAGATGAAAATAATCAAAACGCTATAATCGGTTCCCTTAGAAGGAGAATTGAAAAATTGGAGAAAAAGAATAAATTACTCGAAGAAGAAAATAAGCGTTTACGCGATATTGAAAATAAAAAACTTACTGATTACTTTGCAAAGTTATAAATAAAGTTTCTGTTAAAATAAAATGTTGATTAATAAAAAAAGGCTGTCTATTTAGACAGCCTTTAGTAAATGTTGTAGAACTAAAGCATGCGTTAGTTGTATTATATATAATAAACTAATGTCCCAACACCAATGAAAAAAACACCAATAATTCCAGTCCAAACAGAAAATTTAAACTTATTAAAGTGACCTAATTTTAAAAAATCTTCTTTTACTACTCGTTGTTGGTCAGGGGATTGAAATGCTCCGATAAATACACCTGAAAGAAGTAAACAAATCCCTCCTAATATAAAGCAAAATTTTACCAACTCAATATCATCCTCTCATTGTCAGTTTTTATTAATAGTTAAATAATTTCTAATAAAAACTCTTTTATTTATTATAAGGTAAATTGACATGGTTCTAGTTTTGCGAAAATATATCAATTCTATTTTTTCTTATTGAACTAAATGACATTTTGTTGAATAAAAATAGAGCTGCCAAAGCAGCTCATGTTGTACAACTAACGCATGCGTTAGTTCAACAAGTATTTTTTTAAGGCTTTAGCGTTATTTTTATCTAACTCACCGTAACCTTCTTTTTTATCATCACTAATAATTGTTGCTGTACCAGACTCATTGAACCAAATTGAATATTCATATAATCGTTCAGGCATACCTTTTTCTACTTCATAAAAGAAAACAGCTTTTGTATCCTCTTTTCTAGCCATACTTGGAACTGTATTTGGTTCCCATTTAATTTGTTTAGATAAATCTTTAATTAAAGTTAAAGTATCTTCATCCTCAATGATAATTTCGTCTTTATTTTCTATAAAGACATCCACTCTTGTTAAATCTCCCTTTCCTTCTGGCTTGCAACCTACCAATAAAAAAACGAAAGTAGAAATAAGAACTAAAACCATAATTATTTTTTTCATCCTTACACCTCCTTAAATTGATAAGTTCTACAATATATATTCTCATACCTTTAATTTAAAGTCGGGTTATTTTATTCCTGATTTAATAACGTTTATACGATTTCTTATTGAACTAAACTGCCATTTAGCCACCCATGCAGCGCTCGCGCTGCACCACAGCGAATGAAAAAGAATTAAAACCGTCAATACTGCTTCTATGGCTGGGTGAGGAAGGTCGAGCAACTATGGTGCCATTAGAGCCCAACATTTAGTCTGACTCCAACGATCACGGTGCATCACAGACTGTCGCTCCCTTACGGGAAGCACTCATGGTAGATTAATCCTATTCTGATTATTGCACCAGCCTCTATTTTTAAAGCCATAGGAAGGATGTATTCAATGGAAGTTATCATTGAACGAGTTTGCGGAATGGATGTTCATAAGGACAACATTACCGCATGTATTATGACACCTGGAGGAAAGGAGATTCAAACGTTTTCTACGAAGACGATTTTTTTAATTAAACTGATGGATTGGATAAGGTCACATGGATGTACTCATGTCGCTATGGAAAGTACAGGGGTGTATTGGAAACCCATTGTTAATCTGATTGAAGCTGAAGAATTAGAGTTCTTTGTCGTCAATGCGCAACATATGAAAGCTGTTCCTGGACGAAAAACTGACGTAAAAGATGCTGAATGGATCGCTCAACTTCTCCGCCATGGATTATTGACAGCTAGCTACGTTCCCGATCGAAATCAACGAGAGTTACGAGAACTGGTTCGATATCGTCGAAGTATTATTGAAGAACGCTCTCGACAACTTAATAGAATACAAAAAGTACTGGAAGGTGCAAATATTAAATTAGGCTCTGTTGTTTCCGATATTATGGGTGTTTCAGCTAAAGAAATGCTTAACGCCATTGCAGATGGCGAAGAAGATCCTACGAAACTAGCAGGTATGGCTCGTCGCTCATTGAAACGCAAAAAAGATGAACTTGAGCTCGCTCTACGAGGGTATGTTAATCCTCATCAACGTATGCTGCTGAAAACAATATTAACTCACATTGATTTTCTAACTGAACAAATTGAAAAACTCGATTCAGAAGTAACACAGAGAGTAAGTTCTTATCAAGAAGACATAGAACGACTGGACTCAATCCCTGGTATCGCTACACGTATGGCTGAACAGATACTAGCCGAAATTGGAACAGATTTAGAAAACCAGTTTGGAAGTGCACCCCGATTATGTTCCTGGGCAGCATTAGTTCCTGGACATAATGAAAGCGCTGGAAAAAGAAAATCAACTAAATCAAAAAAAGGCAACAAGTATTTAAAATCAGCCTTAACTGAAGCCGCACATTCAGTAGGTGCATCCAAAAACTACCTTGGAGCAATGTATCGAAGAACAGCAGCACGAAAGGGTAGGAAAAGAGCAGGAATAGTAGTAGCACATGCCATGTTAAGAATCGCCTATTATCTTCTGACCAGGAAAGAAATGTACAGAGACTTAGGAGAAGATTATTTTGACAAACAAAAAGAAGCATCAATGGTCCGTTATTCAGTTCGAAGACTTGAAAAATTAGGGTATTCTGTATCGATCGAAGAAGTCTCTTAATCCATCAACCACTAATATATTTTTTTACTGTTAGACGCTTTTTAAAAATAAAATAAAGACGTCTTCTTTAGTTATGCACTTTTTCACATGAATACCGTAAGGTTTTTTCATGGTAGTTGAATAAGAATTAAATATATAATCCCATTATACTTTATTTTTCTAAGATAAATGGATTTCAATCACTCTTTTAAATGTCCAATTGCACCTGGTTTAGTGTATCAATTCGTAAGCACCACATAAATTTATGCGTACTATACCAAATTATCTACGAATTAGTGGTCCAAATTTCATCAAAGCTCCATATAATCATTGATATTACAACAGAAAAGGAGATGCCAATTCATATGTGAATTACATCTCCAAAGTATATACTATTTACTGTTTTCTCCCTCTGAACCGAACCCGTTAAAAGTAACTCCCCTTGCTTTTTCTTATTCATTGCTGATTCGCTTAAGCTTACTTTCCTGTATCCTCGACCTAAAAATATATCTTAATAAATAGGGGACTACGATAAAGATAAAAAGTGTTCTAAATAGTTGATAGCACATAATGACAGTTATATCCGCGTCTACTTCCTTTGCAATAAGTGCCATTTGATCCATTCCGCCAGGTGCTAGACTTAATAGGGCGGTTATATGATCAATGGTGTGAATATGTGTTAAAAAGATACTAGATAAAAGTGAGAAGGTTAATAAAATTACGCCACTTAAGATTGAAACTAAAACTATTTTTAATTTGTTAGCTAATTTTTCTGGTTTCAATAATAGACCAATATAACTTCCCATCATTAGCTGAGAGCAGTTCAAAATAACAGATGGTAATGCAGGTCCATGTAGTCCAGATAAATTAAGTATTATTGAGGCAACCATCGGACCTAATAGTAATGCGGTTGGAAAATTTATTTTCTTCCCCAATAGTCCTAGTAAAGTACAAGCAATCGCAAAAATAAATATATTTGGGAATAAGCCATGCCAGCTTGCTGATGAGTGATGTATGGCTTCTGAAATTGCATTTTTATGAGTATCAAAAAAAGGGCTGAAAATTAGTAGGGGTATCATAAAAATAATCATCATAAGTCTCGAAATTTGTAGGAAAGTCACAATAGTAAAATCCACATCTTTTATTTCTTCTGCAAGGGCGATCATTTGACTTAAGCCACCGGGGATACTTCCTAATAAAACAGTAGGATAATGTATATTAAATAGTTTTGAAATAATTATTGAAATTGCAATTGTAAATAGAATTAGAAGGAAGGTCATCAAAAGCATAGATGATAATTGTTGTCCGATTTGAATAAAAGTTGAAGCAGTGAATGATAGCCCAATCGTATAACCGATTATAATCATCGCAGAATCACGAATTTGACTTGGCCAGTTTAATTTTATTCCTTTAATTTTAGAAAAAATAAGTACAAAAAACATCGGACCTAAAAGCCAAGGGATTGGTAGGTTAATTAATTGAAAGATCATTCCGCCTATAATTGCAATGATTAAAGTAAGTAATAGTTGAATCCACTTATTATTGTTGTATTTTAATACCATTTTTTCACTTCTTTTCAAATTATAAAATTTTAATGAACATTTGATGTTTACATTTATTCAACGCACTAGTTGTGATAATATCATTATTGACCTTAAGTTTATGGTATGCAAGGATTTTGCTTAGTCAGATGCTTTTTTGGGTGATTAACAGGATAGCAAAACTAATCGGAGGATATATTAATTATAGTAAATATTTTACAATTATTATGTATCTAACCTTTGCAAATTTTAATTAGAAGGGACTAATTGAATTGGCTAAACAACAAATAGGCGTTATTGGTTTAGCAGTAATGGGGAAAAACCTAGCTTTAAATGTTGAAAGTAGAGGTTTCTCAATTTCTGTATATAACCGATCAGTTGAAAAAACAGAAGAATTTTTAAAAGAATCAGAAGGAAAAAATGTAGTAGGAGCATTTTCAATCGAAGAATTTGTAAATTCTCTTGAAACACCACGTAAAATATTAATTATGGTAAAAGCTGGTGCTCCAACTGATTCAACAATTGAAATGTTATTACCACATCTTGATAAAGGTGACATTTTAATTGACGGTGGAAATACATATTATAAAGATACTCAAAGAAGAAATAAAATGTTGTCTGATAGTGGAATTCATTTTATTGGTACAGGCGTTTCTGGTGGAGAAGAGGGTGCTTTAAAGGGGCCTTCAATTATGCCTGGTGGACAAGAAGAAGCATTTGAACTAGTAAAACCGATATTTGAAGCTATTTCTGCAAAAGTAAACAATGAGCCTTGTACAACATATATTGGACCAGATGGCGCAGGTCACTATGTTAAAATGGTTCATAATGGAATTGAATATGGAGATATGCAATTAATCTCAGAAGCTTACTTTTTATTAAAAAATGTTCTTGGCTTAAGTGCTGATGAGCTACATCAAGTATTTAGTGAGTGGAATAAAGGTGAATTAGATAGTTATTTAATCGAAATAACGGCTGATATTTTTACAAAAACTGACGAAGAGACTGGTAAACCACTTGTTGATGTTATTTTAGATACAGCAGGACAAAAAGGAACTGGTAAATGGACAAGTCAAAGCACACTTGATTTAGGCGTACCAACTTCTATTATTACTGAGTCTGTGTTTGCAAGATTTATTTCTGCAATGAAAGATGAACGAGTAAAAGCAAGTAAGTTATTATCTGGTCCATCAACTAGCTCATATAATGGAAATAAAGAGCAATTGATTGAAGATGTTCGTAAAGCACTTTATATGAGTAAAATTTGTTCTTATGCTCAAGGATTTGCACAGCTAAGAGCGGCATCTGATGAGTATAACTGGGATTTAAAATACGGTGAGATCGCCATGATTTTTAGAGGCGGATGTATTATTCGTGCGGCATTCTTACAAAAAATTAAAGAAGCATATGATCTTGATGCGAATCTTTCAAACTTATTACTTGATCCTTATTTCAAAGAAATTGTAGAGAGCTATCAAGGCGCATTACGTAAAATTAGCGTTGTAGCAATTGAGGCTGGTGTACCAATTCCATGTTTCTCTGCTGCACTAGCTTATTTTGATAGTTATCGTACTGAAACGCTACCAGCAAACTTAATTCAAGCACAAAGAGATTATTTTGGTGCACATACTTATGAACGAATTGATAAAGAAGGTAAATTCCATACTCAGTGGACTTAATTTTAAGTTTTAATTTGTTTATGAACTAAAAAAGTTCCCCCCTCTACATTAAGAGGGGGGAACTTTTTAGTCTTTAATTTCATTCTTTATGTTCATTTAATCGATCAGAAACAGGCCACCATTTATGACCGTCAACTGTCAATAAAGTATCAGCTTCATTTGGTCCCATTGAACCAGAATTATAAGTTGTAAGTGGTGCTAAATTTTGGTCCCAAGCTTTAGAAATCACATCAACAAAGCTCCAAGAGTATTTTACTTCATCCCAATGTGTAAAGTTTGTTCCATCACCTAACATACAATCATAAATTAATCGCTCGTATGCTTCAGGAGTATTAATACAATCAACACAATTATTATTAAAAGTTAATTGAATTGGTTTTGTGTATCCTTCAGAGCCAGATCTTTTTGCGTTTAATTGTAAAGTAATGCCTTCATCTGGTTGAATATGTATTATCAATAAATTTGGAGACATAGGTTCTTTTGTATTGTAATAAAGATTCATTGGAATATCTGAGAATTGTACAATAATCTTCGTAGATTTTGTAGCCATTCGTTTTCCTGTTCGAATATAGAATGGAACACCTGCCCATCTAAAATTGTCGATAAAAAGTTTTCCTGCTACAAATGTTTCAGTTTGTGAATTTGGATCAACATTGCTCTCATTTCTATATGCAGGTACTTCTTCAGCGTTAATTACACCAGCATCGTATTGTCCACGAACAAAATAATCTTTAACTTCGTTTTCTTCAATTTTTCGAAGAGCCTTAAATACTTTAACTTTTTCACTACGAATTTCTTCGGTTGTTAATTTAATAGGAGGCTCCATTGCAAGTAAAGCTGCAACTTGAAGCATATGATTTTGAACCATATCTTTCAAAGCACCAGAATTCTCATAATATTTTCCACGATCTTCTACACCAAGAATTTCACTTGAAGTAATTTGGATATTGGAAATAAATCGATTATTCCAAAGCGGTTCAAACATCGCATTCGCAAAACGGATTACTTCGATATTTTGAACCATTTCTTTACCTAAATAGTGGTCAATACGGTAGATTTGATTTTCTGAAAATGCTTCTCGTATTTCATCATTTAATTCCATAGCGCTAGGCAAGTCATGTCCAAATGGTTTTTCGATAACAATTCGACTCCAGCCTTCTGTATCGGCTAAACCATTCTTCTTTAACTGCTGAGCAATTGTACCGAAAAACTCAGGTGCCATTGCCAGGAAGAAGATACGGTTACCAGGAATTAAATAATGGTTATCTAAGTTTGTTAATAAATTGCCTAATTCTATGTATGATGATGCTTCTAATACTTCAAATTGATGATAATAAAAATGAGATAAAAAGCTTTCAATTTCTTCTTCAGAAGTCGCAATTGATTTAATTGATTTTTTCACAGTTTCACGAAACTCATCATTTGACCAAGGTCTTCTACCAACACCTACAACCGCAAAGCCTTCATCAATTTTTTGACTTAAAAATAATCTATATATTGAAATAAAAAGCTTTCTTTTTGCAAGATCTCCTGTTGCGCCAAAAATTACGATTACTGCTTTAGGATTTACTTTAGTTTTCAATGAATTTACCTCACTTCTTCAACATAAATTACTAACTTATTTTAGTAATAATCAAGGCCGATTATACAAATAATGTAAAA
Source organism: Bacillus sp. AFS002410 (assembly GCF_002556365.1). Lineage (NCBI taxonomy): Bacteria > Bacillati > Bacillota > Bacilli > Caryophanales > Bacillaceae > Bacillus > Bacillus sp. AFS002410. The sequence continues at coordinate 2,262 of NZ_NUEU01000024.1, read as the reverse complement.
TCCCTTTCAAAAAAATGATTTGAAAGCATTTTCATCAATTATTAGAAAATAAATTAAATTACCAAATTATTCATCTTTTATCATAAACAAAACGAACAGTTTCGTAAACAAAAGTCTTGATAAAATTAAAACATTTTTCTACTTTTTTACTTGAAAATAAAAGGTTTAAGAGCGAATTCGATAATACACGACTTTTTGCTTATTTGACAATGAATTAATGGTAAATTTTCAGATTGAAAATTAAAAATAGATTAAATAAAGATAAGAGAAATTTGATAAAATCTCAGTTTTCTAGTAGAATTGAATTAAGTTAGTGTAATAATTTGGAAAATATAGTAAAATTGATATCAAAATGTTTTCAAAAAAATAATCTTTTTAATACTTTTTTTGATGTTCAATATTGAATTGAATCCTCAAAAAAGTTTATAGATGGGTTTTAAAAAAGTTCCATCGAAATCTTAATAAGCCAAGAGTGCTTAAAACCATTTAAACTATTTAAATGGTTTTGTTATTTTTTTACAATGTATTACTACTTGGCAAACATTCTACTATAGGAGGGACTTTTAATATGAAAAAAATTGGCTTAGCATGGCAAATTTTAATTGGTCTTGTAATCGGGATCATTGTAGGTGCAATTTTTTATGGGAATCCAAAAGTTGCAGATTATTTACAACCAATTGGTGATATCTTTTTAAGATTAATTAAAATGATTGTCATTCCAATCGTTGTATCAAGTATCATTGTTGGTGTTGCTAGTGTTGGTGACACAAAAAAACTTGGACGCCTAGGCGGAAAAACTATCCTTTACTTTGAGATTATCACAACAGTTGCGATTTTAATTGGTTTATTAGTAGCTAATATTGTTAAACCAGGTGCTGGTGTAGATATGAGTATTCTTCACAAAACAGACATAAATACTTATGTTGAAACAGCCAAAGAAGTGAAGAGTCATGGGTTTGCGGATACATTTGTAAACATTGTTCCACCAAATATTTTCTCAGCTTTTGTTGAAGGGAATATGTTAGCGATTATCTTTTTCTCAGTTCTATTTGGTCTTGGAATAACAGCAGTAGGAGAAAGAGGAAAGCCAGTATTAGCATTCTTCCAAGGAACAGCTGATACAATGTTTTACATTACAAATCAAATAATGAAATTTGCTCCATTTGGTGTATTTGCATTAATTGGTGTAACAGTTTCAAAATTTGGACTAGAATCATTAATACCATTAGGAAAATTAATCATAACTGTCTATTTAACAATGGCATTCTTCATCGTTGTAGTATTAGGATTAGTAGCCAAAATGGTAGGCGTTAATATTTTTAAATTTATTAAATTAATTAAAGATGAGCTGATCTTAGCATACTCTACAGCAAGCTCTGAAACAGTTTTACCAAGAATTATGGAAAAAGTTGAAAAATTTGGTGTGCCTAGATCAATTTCTTCATTCGTAATTCCAACAGGTTATTCATTCAATCTTGATGGATCAACTTTATACCAAGCATTAGCGGCAATTTTCATCGCTCAAATGTACGGTATTCATTTATCAATCACAGCTCAAATTTCACTAATGTTAGTATTAATGGTTACTTCAAAAGGTATCGCAGGAGTACCGGGAGTATCATTTGTAGTATTATTAGCTACATTAGGTACAGCTGGAATTCCGGTTGAAGGACTAGCATTTATTGCTGGTATCGACCGTATTCTAGATATGGCTAGAACGGCAGTAAACGTTGTTGGTAACTCATTAGCAGCAGTTGTTATTGCTAAGTGGGAACGTGCGTTTAAACCAGAAGTGGTTGAAAGTGATAATAACGTTGCAATGTAATTAAAAAAATAGATTGAAAAGAAGATGTCCCACATGATTTTGTGGGACATCTTTTTTTATTAAAGAGAAAATATTTTACACATAAAGGGTTCATGCGATTAAAAAAGGACAAGAAGATGAAAATATTTAACTCATAAGGGGTCATGCGATTATAAAAGGTAAGAAGATGAAATTATTTAACTCATGAAGGGTTCATGAGTTAAAAAAGGGAAGGAAGATGAAAATATTTAACTCATAAAGGGGTCATTAGTTAAAAAAAGTGGAGGAAGATGAAAATATTTAACTCATAAGGGGTTCATGAGTTAAAAAAAGTGAAAGAAGATAAAAATATTTAACTCATAAAGGGCTCATGAGTTAAAAAAAGTGAAGGAAGCTGAAAAAACTTAACTCATGATGGGTTCATGAGTTAAAAAAAGTGAAGGAAGCTGAAAAAACTT